>JBFHGV010000472.1:0-3584 GCA_041582955.1 Arenibacter sp. | reverse complement strand
GAGTCGCCAAAACCGAGCAGGTCGACCAACAGAAGTTTATGTGTGCCTGAAATGGCATCCAAATCCCGTTTCCAATAGTTTTTGGATCCCGTTAGGCCATGGATAAAAACAAGATCTTTATCCCCTGAGCCCACTATTTCCAAATTCAAGGGCATGCTCGCAGGGGTATAGGGAGCAGCCAGTGTAACCCTAAGATACTGATAACTGGTAATTATCGTTACCGAGAACACAACTATTGTTAAGATGCCCAATGCTGTCATTCTGAATATTTTATAGCTTCGTTTACGTGTATTCATATTTTTATAGAGTTTCTTCTATTTTACCGCACTTCAACATTTTATCCCCATAATACGGGTTACGTATTTCTTTATCTTCAGAAATCCAATAGGCACCCTTGCCATCTAGCGCCATGGGACAAAAAGTCGCGTAAAGCTCCAGCCCATCTTTCAGGTCAAAACTTTTAATGGTACAGTAGATCACTTCGGAAATATGGCTGAAGTAGGAACGTTTTTCCTCTAGACCCTTAATATGGCGCAGTTCCTTTAGTTTTTCGCAGTACAGCTTACTATGTTGATCCCAAGCCGCCAATCCGTACTCCTGAAGGATACTTGTCCCTACGGCAGCCACCCTTTGTTCCATTTCGGCCGAGGCATCGTCAATTTTTTTAAGGTCACCGTTGACAAAGGCATCCTTAAGAAGGAGATAGGCCTGTACAACTTCTTGCAAATCGTTCTTGGTATTTTTCTCCAGCTGAAATGGATTTTCCAGAATAATTATGTCCTGATGGGCAAAATTGTCCCTTAACGATTCATGTTGTGCATGCCTGCCCTCGGCAGTATCGGTGTTGCCTTTTAAGCCTTCCTGTGATGCTCGGTCTATTTTACTTTCCATCTCCATTTCCTCATGGCTTACTGTGGTAGGGGTTGAATTACTATTTGTCTTATTTTCAGTTTTGCACGCTACGAATATGGAGAAAAGTAGCAATGCCGATAGGATAAAAATTGTTTTTATTGTGTTCATTTGTTCTTGTTTAACTGTTCTTGAATATCAAAAACTCCATCGGTTTTACTTTTAACTTGATATAAAGTCGGCTGTCTTGCCGATCTAATTTTTTTTGCACTTTTACTTTGGTTTTACCTCCATAAATACATTTCATATGGCCACCTGCGTTGTTAATAGTAGCGTCGATTAGGACATACTCTACTTTCACATCTTTTGGGGAGGAATTATATACCACCAAAATCTCCCCGTTGTGAAGTACCCTGGAAAAGGTCAAAAGGCATTCTTCACAATTGGGATAGTGAAAATCGACCGTGTTCTTTGAAGTTTTCCTAAAATACATCCTACCGAATTTCAGGATAGGTTCTGTTTGCCTAAGTTTTGCCAAATCCGCAATTTTCCCGTATATCCATGAATTCCGGTTCAATAAATTGGTCTCGGTATCATTGGGGTCGAACATGCCTTCCCTGATATATCGGTCATCTATCCCATTTCCATCCAGGCCCTGTTCGGTTCCATAATAGATACACGGTGCACCAAGGGCACAGAGCAAAAAGCCCATGCCCGCTACGATCTGTTCAGGAGTGGCGTTATAGCCAAAGCGATGTTTGAAATTTGTGCCCACTTGGTCGTGGTCATCGATATAGGTCACCAAGAAATCCCCATATTCACCCCGGCTGAGCGCATTCCGTTGTAAAGAAGCATACCGTTCCAATAGTCTTTCAGGTGAGGAAACACCCTTAATGACTCCTGCCAGAACACTGTGCAGCGGATGGTCCAAAACGGAATCCAACCCGTAATACACGTTCTGGTCCTCCGGCAACATTTTCGGCCCGATATACGAATTACCCGTCTCATCATTTCCGATAATCTCACCGAACAAAAAGAAGTTTCTCTTGCCCAAGGAGTAGGCATATTCGCGAATGGAGGAACAAAAACGGCTAATATCCTGTCCCTTCATATGTTTGACGGCATCCAACCGAAAACCGTCAACGTCGGTCTCGCGTATCCAGTAACAATGTATGGCGGCCAACAGTTTCCCTAACTTCTCGCTTTCGGGGGAACCATCGTTACGAAATGTTTTTAGGGTCAAAAAATCGCCTTCTTGGGTCTCGGGATATTTATCGAAATTCCTTATTTGTCCTTTTCGGTTGTAAAGCTCCGGGTCTCTCAGTTCTATCGGTAGCGGCCTATCTTTCTCGCGCCAATCTCCCAACGGGAACCGTTCTCCGTTCGCATAGTAATAGTCATAATCGAAAGGATAGGACCAATTGTCACCGGAATGGTGCAGAACGACATCCAAGAAAACCCGTATATCCAATTTATGTGCTTTGTCAACGAGCCTTTCCAAATCTTTTTTGGTGCCCCAGCGTTGGTCCACATCCAAATAGTTCTGGATGGCATAGCCATGATAGGAGTGAGGGTTGTTTTCAAATACTGGACTCAGCCAGATTGCGGTACAGCCCAAATTTTTGATGTAATCGATATTGTCGATGATTCCCTTGATCGTGCCCCCAAAGGGTTTTTGCAATTCGTCTTCATTGCCAAAACCCGAATGTCGAACATCGAAGTCCAAAGAGCTCCGTTTATTGCTGTCGTGAAACCGGTCTACCATAAGAAAGTAGATGATTTCCTCTCGCCATTCCCTATGGCAGTTTATCCAATATTCTTTGTTCGGTTTTGGAGAAAGATCTATATCGTTGATTGACTTCATCATTTTTTAAATTTTTAAACCGTGGAATACTCCTTTTTTGTTTTTGAAATACTTTTTGGGCTTATGGCGGGCTTATTTCCATAGAAGCGGTTGAACACCATACAGGCAGTAAGGTCGCCTGTAACATTAACTGCGGTGCGAAACATCCCCAGTAGCCGTTCCACCCCTATAATGATGATAATTCCTTCGGCAGGTATTCCAACACTGGACAGTACTGAGGCCAAAATCACTACGCCTCCTCCCGGTATTGCCGGTGTACCAATGGAAGCCGCGACGATAGTAATCACTACCAAGATGACATTCAAAAGGCCCATTTCCAATCCGTAGGCCTGAGATATAAATAAGGTCGTTATGGTCTGATATAGTGCCGTACCGTCCATATTCACGGTAGCTCCTATAGGAATAATGAAATTACTAATGGCAGGATCCACTTCCAGTTCTTCTTCCGCCGTTTCAAGGGATAATGGCATTACTGCTGCAGAACTAGTGGTTGAGAATGCCAGTAATTGCACATCCCTGATCTTACGTAAAAACTGAAAAGGATTGCTCTTGCCCAAAATGCTAACAACCAATAAGTAAATTCCGATTAGAATCAACAACCCAATCAACACAACAACGACATAAAACCCTAGACCCGAAAGGGAGTTCAGACCAACGCTGGAGGTAAGTTGTGCCATTAACCCGAATACGGCGACCGGAACCAACAACATGGCCCATTTGACTACGGTCATGCAGATTTCCTGAATGGCACCCAACAATAATTTTACGGGTCTTAACAAATCTTCGGGTAGGGATAATACCGCTACCCCAATGATGATGGTAAAAATGACAATACTCAACATTTCCCCACTTACCATCGAAGCCAATGGAT
>JBFHGV010000471.1:0-3593 GCA_041582955.1 Arenibacter sp. | reverse complement strand
AGAGCATTCCTAAATATTTTCAACTGCAGTTGGGAAATAGTTCCACGGTGCGATATGCCCAACTTTTTGATATAGATCCTTCTATAGGAGTTTTCTGTAATCGGGGCACCAGTGGTATTGATGGAAGTACGTCAACGGCCATCGGGGCGTCTGTTTATCATCTAACACCTACCTTGTTGGTGACCGGGGATCTAAGTTTTCTGTACGATAGCAATGGCTTGTGGAACAATTACATAAGACCCGATTTTAGGATTGTTGTAATCAACAATGATGGGGGAGGTATATTTAGGATTTTACCAGGAAAGGAGGAAACCCATAATTTTAACACCTATTTTGAAACTACACATAATTTAAATTTGAAATCATTGGCCGAATTGTACGGTTTTGACTTTGAGTGTGTTGCAGAAAAAGAAGAGCTAAAAGACGCCTTGATACATTTCTATAAGGAGTCCAAAAGGCCTAAAATACTAGAGGTTAGAACGCCTAGATTAATGAATGATAAAATTTTGCTTAGTTATTTTGATTTTATATCTTAGGGAAATAAATCTAATCATTAAGAACAATATTAATTATGAGTAAAAGAGACGAATTAATTGAAAAGTACGCGGCTGACATAAAGGAGAAATTTGGTGAGACCCCCAATATGGACTTATTGACCAAGGTTACAATTGGTTTGGGGCCATCTATTTACAATATGGATGCATCAAAAGTTTCCGGTTCGGATGACAAGGAGTTGGAAACGGTAAAAAAGAATTTCCTGATCAAGAAATTGGGTTTAACGGATAGCCCACAGTTGATGGAGGCCATTAAAAGTGTTACCGACAAATATGGCAGTTCTGTTAAGAGTAAGCACAGGGCTGGAGTATATTATATGTTGGCCAAGCACTTTAAAAAAGAATCTGTCTATAACAAATAGAAGCTGCATTACTCAATATATACATACGGCCGCTCTGTAAAAAGAGCGGCTTTTTTTTATTGGGATTCTTTTTAAGTGTATTTTTGCCCTATGATAGCACTAGGAAAATACAATAATTTAGAAATACTACGAGATACCAGTGTGGGTCTCTTTTTGGGTGATGAGGAGGGCAATGATGTACTATTGCCCAATAAGTATGTCCCTGAGGAATTTGAAATTGGAGATTTCATTGATGTTTTCTGCTATTTGGACCATGAGGAGCGCATAGTGGCCACCACTTTAGAGCCCTATGTGATGGTAGATCAGTTTAGACTGCTTCAGGTGGCGGAAGTTAATGAATATGGGGCGTTTATGGATTGGGGCCTTGAAAAACACTTGTTGGTGCCTTTTCGTGAACAACGCAATAAAATGCAGGAAGGGCAATGGTATGTGGTGTACTGCTATCTGGATGAAAAAACAGATAGATTGGTGGCGTCCAATAAATTGGATAAATTTTTGTCCAATGATACCCTAACGATAGGGGAGCTGGATAAGGTAGACCTTATGGTGACCAGGTTGACCGATTTGGGTTGGGAAGTGATCATTAACCACAAACACAAAGGCCTTGTCTACTCCAATCAGATATTTAGGAAAGTGGCCGTTGGCGATATGTTAACGGGCTATGTAAAAAGTATCAGGCCAGATAATAAGGTTGATATTAGCCTACAGCCTATAGGGACCGATAGTTTGGAGCCCACTGCCAATATTATTTATCAGAAATTGGTTTCCAATGGAGGCCGTTTGCCTTTGCACGACAAGTCGGACCCAGAGGACATTAAAGAGATGTTGCAAATGAGCAAAAAGATGTTCAAGAAAGGAATTGGTACCCTGTACCGGGAACGTAAAATAGAAATTGAAACCGATGGAATCCGTTTGGTTTAGTCACCGTTTGGTTTAGTTGATGGCCGATAAGAACAGGGAAATCAGTTGATTGTAAATCTTATGCTTAAAATATTTGTTGTTTTGCAACAAAATCCATTACTTTTACAACAAGCTGAATGAAAAGGCGAGCTGGTCATTGTTTTTTCATTAAATTTAATAATTCACCCCTAAAATATGTATTACTATGCCGTTCATAGAAGAAAGTGATTTATTGGAATTGCATAAGGATATAGACAAGGCCCAAATAATAAATGAGCGTCTATTAGATCAGATAAAGTATAAAAATAAGGAATTAAAGCGCAGTAAGATACAGCGTAATCTATTTGGTGTTGTTACGGTACTTTTTTTAATTGGTACCTTGGCGGTTTTTTCCTATAACGCCGGTTTTATAAGGTCGTCGAATTACGAAAACAGAAACAATCTATTGGTATCTATTGATAGTTTGGAGGTAATAAAATCCAGAATAGATAATCTTAAAGAGCAAAATGAGGAACTTAGCTTGGTAAAGGAATTCTATTTGGCCAAAAAGTTCTTGGATAAGGAAAAAATATATTCCGTTCAGGTAAAATCCTTTGTGGACAATAATATAACCCTAGCATCGGAATCCCTCAGTAATACTATATTTGCCAAGACCAACCCATTCTACTCCTATTCGTTGGGCAATTTTGAAACCTTGGAAGAAGCTAGGTCTTTTAGGTATCAATTGGTGAAAATGGGATTTGAGGATGCATTTGTAGCCTCCTACAAAGAAGGAAAACGCATAGAAATAGAAGACCCCTACTAGTTTGCCTAAAATTAAAGCTTGGATCAATGCGGCCCGTTTAAGGACGCTTCCCCTATCATTGTCCGGAATTATAGTTGGTACTGCCTTGGCAGGTATGTATGGCATGTTCCAATGGGATATTTTTGTATTGGCACTTCTTACTACCGTAGTCTTTCAGGTTACTTCCAATTTTGCCAATGACTATGGTGACGGGGTAAAGGGAACGGATAATGACAATAGGGTAGGGCCTAAACGTGCTTACCAAAGCGGACTGCTTAGCGGGAAAGAGCTTAAAAATGGAATCATCGTTTGTATCCTTATCGCTGCCTTGTTGGTAATTTGGCTATTGTACCGTTCTTTTGGGACAGCGTATTTGCTGTTTACCTTACTTTTTGGTGTATTGGGAATACTAAGTATATGGGCGGCCATACGGTACACCGTGGGATCGTCTGCATACGGGTATAGAGGATTGGGTGATGTTTTTGTATTCTTGTTCTTTGGTTTGGTGGGGGTGATGGGCTCCATGTTCCTATATACAAAAGAACTATTCCTAAGTGCTTTCTTACCGGCCATAGCTATAGGCCTGCTGAGTACAGCTGTTTTAAATCTAAACAATTTAAGGGACTACGAATCCGATAAACTTTCCAATAAAAATACCCTTATCGTTAAGATGGGGGTCAACAATGGTAAAAAGTATCACATTGCTCTTATTCTATTGAGTTGTTTATGTATGCTGGTCTTTACCCTTCTGCAGTTTGAAAATTGGATAAATGCCCTTCATCTATTGGCCTTTGTACCTATTTTTATGCACCTGAATGCCACCATAAACCAAAAAAATACGGTTCTCCTGGATCCCCAATTAAAAAAATTGGCGTTAAGTACCTTTTTAATGGCAATTCTCTTTTATTTTAGTTATAATAATTTTTTGTAATTTTGAGGTTATAACCTCTCAAATAACACAACTTTGGAACAACCAATTAGAATTCTTATTGT
>JBFHGV010000470.1:0-3598 GCA_041582955.1 Arenibacter sp. | reverse complement strand
TACCGGAAATTCCAACGTGGCAGGTGAAAACGGGTGGTGGACTACTTTGATAGGGGACGGTAAGTGTATTGATACTAAAAAATATACCATACTTTCCTTTAATATTCCCGGTAACGGATATGATGGCTTTGTAATAGATAATTACAAGGACTTTGTGGCTAGAGATATAGCCCATATCTTTCTTTCTGGATTGGAACTTTTAAAAATAAGGAAGGTTTTTGCGCTTATAGGAGGTTCCTTAGGAGGAGGTATAGCTTGGGAAATGGCGGCTTTGGACCCCAATTTGGCAGAACACCTGATTCCGGTTGCTTCTGATTGGAAATCTACAGATTGGCTAATAGCCAATTGTCAAATTCAAGAACAGTTCCTGATCAATTCCAAACAACCTGTTCATGATGCCCGTATGCATGCCATGTTATGCTATAGGACTCCGGAATCCTTTAAAGAGCGTTTTAAAAGGAGTACCAATGAGGAATTGAAGGTTTTTAATGTAGAGAGTTGGTTAACTCACCATGGGAAGAAATTACAGGAACGTTTCCAATTGTCGGCCTATAAATTGATGAACCAATTGTTAAAGACCATAGACATTACACGGGATGGGGAGGAAGCCTTTATAAACCTGCAGGATAGTGATACCAATATTCATATTATTGGTGTGGATTCCGATCTTTTTTTTACGGCCCAGGAGAACAAGGATACCTTTAAAAAATTGGCCCAGGCCAATAGCAATGTTACCTATGGGGAAATTCATTCCCTTCACGGCCATGATGCCTTTTTGATCGAATTCAACCAAATGGAGGAATTGCTCAAAGGGATTTTTGACCATAACGCCATATCCAAAAAGGTAAAAGTATTGAAATTTGGAGGCAAATCGCTGGCCAATGGTGAAGGTTTGGATACGGTATTGCAGATCGTTACCAATAAGTCCAAGGCCGGCGAAAATATTGCCGTAGTAGTATCTGCCAGGAATAAGGCCACGGACGAACTGGAGACCATGTTGGAAAAGGCAGCCAAAGGGGAGGATTATCTGAAAGATTTTAAAGCTTTTGAGAAGTATCAACAGCATACCTATGGGAAGATAGACCTTTCCCAAGAATTTAATTCTTTGTTGAAACTATATCAGGGAGTGGCCATTCTGGGTGATTATAGCCCCAAAATTAAAGATCAGGTTTTGGCCTACGGGGAATTGATCTCAGCCAAAACAGTAGCGCGCTTACTAATAGATAAGGGCGTAAATGCTCAATTTATCGATTCTAGACAGCTTATAAAAACCGATTCCACTTTTGGGGATGCCAAGGTGTTGGAGACCTTGTCCAAGGACAATGTTAAAAGCGAGTTTGGGAAATTGGATATGGATACGGTTGTGGTTACCACTGGCTTTATCGCTTCCAATGAATTGGGCGAAACCACTACTCTGGGTAGAAATGGCAGCAATTATTCGGCAGCATTATTGGCAAATTACCTCAATGCGGAAGAGTTGCAGAATTATACCCATGTTGACGGTATCTTTACGGCCAATCCCGATTTGGTGCCAGAGGCACAACGAATCGAGGAGCTTTCCTATAGTGAGGCCAATGAACTGGCCAATTTTGGAACTACTATTTTACATGCCAAGACCATTATTCCTATAATAGAAAAAAATATTCCCCTTCGCATCTTAAATACCTTTAATGATGACAACGAAGGAACCTTGATCAGTGCCAGTACCAATAAGGAAGGCATAAAGTCCCTGTCCGTGATAGAGAACATGGCGTTGATTAATTTGGAAGGCCGTGGCTTATTGGGCAAGGTAGGGGTAGATGCACGTATATTTAGGGTTATGGGCAATAACAATATAAGTGTTAGCATTATTTCCCAGGGATCTTCGGAGAGAGGTATAGGCTTGGTGGTTGATGCCCAAAATGCGCCTTTGGCGAAAAGGGCTCTGGAAGAGGAATTTCAAACAGATTTTAAACTGCAGGACATCAATAACATTACGGTAGTAGATCAAGTATCGGTTATCTCCGTAGTGGGCGAGGACCTAAGTACCTTTTATAAGCCCTATAATGCATTGATAAAAAATCAGATAGTTCCGCTGTTGTTCAATAACACCATTTCTGGCAAGAACGTGAGTTTGGTACTTAAAAAATCAGATATGCATAAGGCTTTGAACGTTATGCACGGTCAGATTTTTGGAATTAGCAAGAAAGTGAATATCGCCATATTTGGCCATGGTAATGTAGGGGGGACCCTTATTGATCAAATATTGAAATCCAATAAGACCATAGAAAAGCGTAAAGGTATCCACCTCAATGTATTTGCGGTGGCCAATTCCAAAAAGGTTTTGCTCAACAAAAACGGAATTTCCAAGAACTGGAAAAACGCCATGGAATCCAAGGCTGTTCCTTATACCATGGACGATATTTTTAAGTATGCCAAGGAGCACCATCTGGAAAATTTAATCGCAGTGGACAATACGGCCAATGAGGGTTTTGTATCGGCTTATTTCGATTTTGTGGACAATGGTTTTGATTTGGTGTCCTCCAATAAAATTGCCAATACCCTAGGTTTTGATTACTATCAGCAGCTGAGAGAAGAACTGGGCAAGCATCAAAAGCAATATCTATACGAGACTAATGTGGGGGCTGGCCTGCCCTTAATAGATACCATTAAATTATTGCATTTGTCCGGAGAGAACATCACCGGGATCAAAGGTGTTTTTTCAGGTTCGTTGAGTTATATCTTTAATACCTTTTCAGAGAAGGATGCACCTTTTTCCGAAATTTTGCAAGAAGCCATGAAACTTGGTTTTACCGAGCCCGATCCCCGAGAAGACCTTTCTGGGAACGATGTGGGTAGAAAATTGCTCATCTTGGCAAGGGAGCTGGACCTGAGCAATGAATTTTCGGATGTGCAGATAGAAAATCTGATACCGGAATCCCTACAGGAGGGTGAGGTTGATGGTTTCCTAAAGCGTCTGGATGTATTGGATGAAAAGTTTAGTAAGATAAAGAATGCGCAAAAGCCAGGGCATGTATTGCGATATGTGGGAGACCTGTCCGGGGACCTACAAAAAGAAAAAGGGAATTTGGAGGTGAAATTGATCTCCGTACCCAAAGAAAGTGCGCTTGGACAAATTAAAGGGTCCGATTCCATAATAGAAATATATACAGAATCCTATGGGGAGCATCCATTGGTGATACAAGGAGCCGGAGCTGGGGCAGCTGTTACGGCCAGGGGTGTATTTGGGGATATATTGCGGATAGCGGAAAAAGGCTAGTTGTGCTATTGGCACGGACGAGCATAGGTATATTGCCATGGGGCAGGACCATATTGTATATGGCCTGTCTGCTTATGGGAGAGCATATTTGGATTGGATGTAGCTGCTGGGAGAGTTAATGGTCCAATGAAAGAGTAACGGAATTATCCCGGAAAAGGATGTTGTAAGAATTATTTAGATCAGAAATTATGAGGAAGAATTATAAATTTGAAACAGAAGCAATACGCACTCAAACAGAGCGTACACAATTCCTGGAGCACTCAACACCTATGTATTTAACCTCTAGTTTTGTCTTTGAGGATGCCGAGGATATGCGTGCTTCCTTTGCGGAGGAAAAGG
>JBFHGV010000469.1:0-3601 GCA_041582955.1 Arenibacter sp. | reverse complement strand
TGTTCCAATTCGTGGCTGCTGGCCAATTTTAGGTTTAAATCAAAATAAAAACGGCTGCCCAGTCCTGTTTCACTATCAATTTTCACCTTAGATCCCATAGCTTCAACAATACTTTTAACTATGGGTAGCCCTAGTCCAGTTCCCCCATAAAGTCTGTTGGTGCTGCTTGAAGCTTGGGTGAACGCCTGCCATATTTTTTCTTGCTGATCTTTTGGAATGCCAATTCCTGTATCTATTATTTCCGTACTTAATACTATTGTTTCGTCTGCCAAAGACCTTTTTGCAATTTTGAGGGTTACACTCCCCTCATCCGTAAACTTAATGGCATTGGAGACCAGATTGTTAATTACCTGATTAAAGCGTACTATGTCTAACCAGACCAATGGAATTTCTTCATCAATATCCAACTCAAGCGTAATGCCTTTTCTGATACAACTGGGCTCATGTATTTTTTTAATCTGCTTTACTGCAGCCATAATATTGGTGGGAATAGGATCTAGTTCTATTTTGGTCGACTCCATTTTGCTAAAATCCAATACATTGTTCAGTAAGTTGAGCAGTATTTTCCCGGAGTAGTTCAATGCTTCTATATTTTGTTCCTGGTCCTTTCTAGGATTGGTATCTCCCAGAATGTGAGAAAGACCAATAACGGCATTTAAAGGTGTACGTATCTCATGACTCATCATACTTAAAAAACGCGACTTGGAATTGGAGGCTTCAATGGCTTCTTCACGCTGATTATAGATTTTGGAATAGTATTGTGCATTTATATAGGAGAAAAATACGAGTTGATAGGTAACCAGTACAATTGTGGTGACTACAGAGATGGGATACACATAGGTACTTGCCATTTCTGGATCCATATGGATAGACGTGAAGAGGTCAAAATTGGTGAAATACAATAGAAACCATAACAACATGGAGAGTCCGGAAAAAAAGATAATAAAGGCTTTTTCCCGTCTAAAAGAAAACATTACAAAAGGCAGGGCCAAGGCAAACATCAAAATAAACTCCACGCTACCTGCTTTCCCTATAAAAGATGCGGTTAAAGTAACGCTAAGATTAATAGCGATCATATAGATAAAGCGGGCCAGGGTAAGGTTTCCCTTTTTTGAAATAAAGGCCGATAATATAAAAAAAGGTACAGTAGCTCCTATGTAATTGCTTAAAAGAGACATATCCAAGCCTTGGGCAATAAAAAACCAAATAATAGAGATCAGGGTTGTTAATAACGACAGGGAAAAGACCAGTTTAATGCGCCTGGTAGAGAATTCTGACATAGTATTGTAGGTAGATATACCTGTAAATTTACGCCAAAGAAACCCAATAAAACAACATTATAGCCAACTTTTTAGTGTTTCATAAATTCTGGGTGCCCACATTGATATATTGATTATTATTAAGGCTTTGGTTATTTATGTATGGGCAATAGCTTAACGGTGTTGCAGCTATGGCAGCCACCTATTACTTATTTCTTAATTTTTGGATTTTAGATTTCGCAGGGGTCATCATCCATTTAAAGGTCCTGGAGAATTTGTCATCCGTAGGATATTTTCTGTTGGGTGTAATGTTGTTAAATACCAAGGCCAGCAATAGCATTATGGTTAGACCACTTAATACGGGAAAAAATATATATCCATAACTTAGATCGGTTATTTTTTCCGAGCCCACCACGGCTATTAAGGCTGTAGCCCCTCCAGGTGGATGTAAGGTTTTACTAATTTGCATGGCGATAATGGATAGCGATACGGCCAAAGCGGCGGCCAACCATAAAATATCACCAAGGATATGAAAGATACTTACTCCAATAAAAGCACTTATTAGGTGACCCGCAATTAGGTTGCGGGGTTGGGCCAACGGACTCTGGATAGCACCATAAATAAGGACACTGGTTGCTCCAAAGGAACCTATTAGCAGTATATTGTCCGATGGGGTCAGATAATAGCTTTGAATAAGCCCAATGGTAGCTATACCACAAAATGACCCTAGGAAGGACCAAAATAATTCCGAAGGTTCAATAAGCGTTTCCTTGTATACTACATATTTACTTATTCTGTACCCTCTTTTTAATTGCTTTTTCATATCGGCCGGCAAAGGTATGAACCCTAAATAATTGGGACAAAAAAAATGGCAATTAACATGGCACAGGGAGAAGAATTTATAATAAGATTTCTAGGGTCTATAGGAATGTCGCAAGTAAAGCAACTCTGAACACCTATAGGGGACGCCTATGGATAACAGCCCTCTTTTATGCTTAGGGTTAGGGTATGAAAAGTATGATGGGGTAGTGGAGGTAGAGGAGGACTGCTTTGAACAGGGATATATGTCTATTTTGTTTTTTTAGAAGGTTGCCAGCGCTATTACCTCGCTTTAATTTTCTAAGGTATTTTAAAAATGATATACTATTGGGTTCCATTTTATGATCCAGAGTTTGTGGGAATATTTTTCGCCCTATAGTTCCCGGCTTGGCATTCATGGGATACTACCATTTTATGCATTCATAATTAGCAGTATTGACTTTGGAATGCTAATACATATAAAGGGATAAGCAGTGTGCAATTCTCCCCCCTAATTACCAGGCTTTTGTATATGGTTTTGTTTTCAAACCATCTGGCATCATTATCCTCTGGAGACATTATAGGGCTGTGATCAGTGTTCCATTCTACTGGTGATGTTAGGTCTGGAGAACTGGCCAAACCAATTTTTAAGGTGCCAGATTCTTAACCGGCAATATTACCGCCCAAATAGGTCAGCCAAAAATTGTCTTGATACTTTTCAACCTTGTTACCGCCACCCCAATCAATATCTACCAAGGACACATAGCCTGCTTTTTGATTGGCATCCCAGCTGTTTTCTGTAAAAGATAAAATTTTTCCTTTGGATTTCCACTGAAGAAGGTCCGTGATTTCCGCCAACTAGGTTTCCAAGCCTTGGCCGTCAAAAACTATATAACTCATATACCAACTATCGTTTTCCCGAAAAATGATAGGTGAATCTATCATTTTGCCCTTGTCCGGATGCCGAAATACAACGCCATATTTAAAGGGCGTTTTTTTCCCGGTATACCTTTTCCATGTTATTTGGAGAAACCACTTTATGGTTTTCTATGTTACTCTGAGCCTAGCTCTTGAAGCTTAATAGACCCATAAAGCTAAGGGCCAGAACAGAATTGATTATTTTTTTAGACCTTCTCATTTTAGTATTGCTGATGTGTGCTAGGTACTAAAAGAGAAAGTTTTCAATGTAGTAAGGTACTGTATTTTCTTCCGAATATATTTGATAGATTTTTTAAACCGACTAGTTTTTCCTGTTAAAAGGCATTTTGAGGGTAGAGTATCTCCGGAGGCTTCTATACGTTGCCCGTTGATCCTACTAGCATCTTCGGTACATAAAAAGGCCACTACACCTCCTAAACCCAGGCTGGCCAGCGCCATCCAATGTGGTAGCTGCGGTGATCTCTTGACTACGAAAAAGTATTTAGCGTTGGGATTTTCAATATTATGTACATGCATCACTTCCTTAGCTTGGTTTCCCTAATATATGGATTGCTATTTGAAGTCTTTTTATTAATTCCAATAATTTATTATTGAATTGCATTTTA
>JBFHGV010000468.1:0-3612 GCA_041582955.1 Arenibacter sp. | reverse complement strand
GGGCGCAAAGGTCATCGGTATCGGTGTGGCCTCTACAGGGATTTTATTATTGATACTGTCCTATATCGGAAAAACCGGTACCGCACTTGTGGCTGGCATGGGGGTTTTGGTGGTATTACTGGGGAGCTTCATAATTTATAGGAATTCAAAGAGTATAAAAATAACAAAAGACATAACATAAATGGGTTAATACCCAGTATGTAGAAAAATATAGTTATACAATATGATATTAGAAAATTACAGTTCTGATAAAAGAGCAACAAAACTAGTTGTTTTAAATAGTAACCTCGTGGTCGTGGGTGGCGGCCTGTCCGGTGTTTGTGCAGCTATTACGGCAGCTCGTGCAGGGCTCAAAGTAGTGCTGATACAGGATCGTCCGGTTCTTGGAGGAAATGCTTCATCGGAGGTGCGACTCTGGAGTTTGGGGGCTACTTCCCATATGGGCAACAATAACCGCTGGAGTCGGGAAGGTGGGTTGATCAATGAGATTTTATTGGAAAATTTGAAGCGAAATAAAGAGGGAAACCCTTTAATTTTTGATACCGTCTTGCTCGAAAAGGTTTATGAGGAAAAGAATATTACCCTATTGTTGAACACCGCCGTCTATGAAGTGGAAAAAGGTGATGATAAAAAAATAAAAAGCGTTACCGGCTTTTGCAGTCAGAATTCCACCACCTACACAGCTACCGCTCCCTTGTTTTGCGATGCCTCCGGAGATGGAATCGTAGCCTTTATGTCTGGTGCCTCTTTTCGTATGGGCGCAGAAAGCAAAGAGGAATTTGATGAAGGGTTTGCTCCTAATTTAGAGGACTACGGGAATTTACTGGGTCACTCCCTTTATTTTTATACTAAGGATTTAGGCAGGCCAGTGTCGTATACCGCCCCATCGTTTGCCATAAAAAATGCCGAGGAACTACCTAGAATAAAAAATTATCAATTGGGAGACCATGGATGTAAATTATGGTGGGTAGAACACGGAGGTCGCCTCGATACCATACATCAATCCGAGGATATAAAATTTGAATTATGGAAAGTGGTATATGGTATTTGGGATTATGTAAAGAATAGTGGTAAATATCCCGAGGCGGCGAATCTTACCTTGGAATGGGTAGGTACCATTCCCGGTAAGCGGGAGAGCAGGCGCTTTGAAGGCGATTATATGTTGGCCCAAAAAGATATTGTAGAACAAAGGGATCATTATGATGCTGTGGCCTTTGGAGGCTGGGCAATGGATCTGCACCCGGCAGATGGTATATATAGCAAGCATAATTCGTGTACACAATGGCATGGCAAGGGGGTATATTCCATTCCTTATCGCTGTTATTATTCAAAAGATCTGGACAACCTTTTTCTTGCAGGCAGAATTATAAGTGCCAGTCACGTGGCTTTCGGGTCTTCAAGAGTGATGTTGACCTGCGCCCATGGTGCGCAGGCCGTGGGCAAGGCGGCATCTATTTGTCTTGAACAAAATTGTTTGCCACGCGACTTATCAACAAAAGAGAAGATAAAGGAACTTCAACTGGCCTTGAATAGGGATGGTCAGAGCATACCCCGATTGGAGATACCGGACAATGAAGATCTGGCGCAAAAAGCAGTTGTTGGTACAAGTTCCACTTTTCAATTTAAGGGGTTTAATCCTGGCAATGATTGGCAGACCCTTACGTTTGGAACAGCACAACTGTTGCCTTTAAAAGCCGATGAGTATTATAGTTTTGAATTTGAGGTGGAGGCGGTAGAGGGAACAAGCGTGGAAGTACAATTGAAGAGCAGTATTGCCTGCACCCATTTTACTCCTGATCATGTTATTGATAGTCAAATATTTCAATTAAAAAAAGGAAAACAAAAGCTTGTCTTCCAGACCACAAAGGCACAAAAAACCGAACACTACGCCTACTGTTGTATCATGAAGAACGAAAAGGTGAAAGTAAGGCTTTCGGACGAGCGTGTTACGGGCCTAATGACGGTACAAAATAAAGTGAATAAGGCAGTATCAAATTATGGTAGACAAGATCCGCCAGCCGAAATAGCCGTTGATAGTTTCGAATTCTGGACCCCGGAGAGAAGACCTGCTGGGAAGAATTTGGCATTGACACTGGATAGACCTATTGCGGCTTTTGGGGCGGACAATCTGTTGAATGGTCAGCTTAGGCCCGAATCCCATGGAAAAACCAATGCATGGGTGGCTGCAATGGACGACGAAACCCCAGAAGTAAAACTAAAATGGGAAACCCCAGTAGATCTAAAGACCATAAAGCTATTTTTCGATTGCGATTTTGATCATGCTTTGGAAACTACCCTTATGGGCCACCCGGAAGAGGTCATACCTTTTGTGGTAGCCGATTATAGGATAAAAGACGGATCAGGTAATATTCTTAAGGAAGTTACAGGAAATTATCAGGCTATAAATACCATTGAATTGGAAAAAGTAACAAGAACGGATTCACTGACTTTTGAGTTTGCCAAGAAGGAGGAAAACATACCAGTATCCTTGTTTAAAATTTCGGTTTATTAAATAAGGTGATATAAATGAAAATACCAAATAACCTTCGATTAATTGTAAATATGAGATTTTACTTGACTCTATGCAGTGCATTGTTTTTAGTGAATTGTTCCAGCAAAACAGATCATATAGAAATGGTCTATGGGCAAACGGGAACAAGCCTTTTTCAATTGAAAAACAAACAGTTGGCCTATACGGTTAAAAAGGAAGGGCAAATGGTATTGGATACCTCCTTATTGGGTGTCACTATAGATGGTAAAAACCTTGGGAGTAATTCTAAAATAAGTTTTTTGAACCAAGACAAAGTAACATTGAAATATGCACTTAACGGCATAAAAAAAATGGCCGAGTACGAAGGTGACATTCATAGGTATGAGGTTGTTGAAAAGGATGGATTCACTTGGCAGTTGGAATTCCAACTTTCGAAAGAAGGTGTGGCCTACCGTTATAAGGTACCCGGCAGCGGTAGTAGAACAGTATTGGGTGAAGCGACTACATTTAAGTTGCCCGAATCAACTAGAGTATGGTATTTTGAACGCGACAGTGATTGGAAGTTGAAATCGCATGCGGGAGAATGGCTTTCGGCCGATATTTCAGAAATGCCCACGGTGTCCAAGATGGGTCCCGTTCAAGGACTTACGCTTACTTGTGAACTTCCCCAAGGCGGTTATGCACTTTTGGCAGAAGCGGCACTTTATAATTATAGCGGTATGCGGTTGGAAGCCATCGGAAATAACAGCTTCAAGGCTAATTTCACGGAAGGCGATCAGGGTTTTGTAGTGGATGGTACTATAACCACACCATGGCGTTGTATTCTTCTTGCAGATGATTTAAATGCCCTGGCGAACAATACTATGGTAGCGTCCTTAAACCCCGCTCCCAATTCGGAATTATTTGCAGATACCAGTTGGATAAAACCAGGGAAGTCGGTTTGGCATTGGTGGTCGGGGAAATATGTGGATTTTAGGGAAGAGCAGGATATGGTGGATGACGCCCTTGCACTTGACTTTGAATACAATATGGTAGATGACGGTTGGGAAGCCTGGGAGGATAAGTGGAAAAAAATTGCCGAGCTCTGTTCCTATGCCCAGGATAAGGGAGTGGGCATCTTC
>JBFHGV010000467.1:0-3612 GCA_041582955.1 Arenibacter sp. | reverse complement strand
GTGCCGAACACAATATGCAGATAGATGTAAGTGAAACTGGTACAGATATATCAAAAGAAAAATTAGGAAATTATGATGTAGTGCTGTTCAACAATGCCAATGTCCTCGATAAGGTTTTCAACGAAGAACAGCGTAATGCCATTGAAGAATGGTACAAGGATGGTGGGGCCATTGTTGGTTTACATGCATTGTTGGTACATCAGGAAAACTGGCCCTGGATCATGGAATTGGGAGGGTGTGATTTTAATAGTGATTCAGAATTTCTCAAAGCCAAAGTGGTGGTCGATCCTTCGGCCATGGGTCACCCTGCAGTTAGGGGAATGGGCGAGGAGTTTTGGTATGAAGCTGATTGGACCAATCATACGATATCCGTTACTGGTTTGCCGGGGTTACAGGTGTTGTTAAGAGTGGACGAATCAACATATGAACCAGTAAGGGAATATTTCAAGACTAGAGGAGGCGTTGCAATGGGTGAAGATCATCCTATAGCCTGGACCCGGGTTTGGGGTGGAGGAAGATTCTTCTATACAGAATTGGGCCATGACATCCGTTCGTTGGATACGGATTTTGGTAGACAACATCTTATAGAAGGAATAAAATGGGCCGTGAAAAAAGAATGATACAATGTCCACCTTTATTATATCAAAATCCAAGACATTACAACTTTATAAACCACAATTAAAAATGGCAATACCTTTTAATATAAGGAGTATATATAGATTCTTTTGGATTTTGACCATTTTATTTTTGGGTTCATGTAATGACTCATCAAAGACTGAGATAAGTTTTAATAAGGATGTTCGCCCAATCTTAAATAGCAAATGTCTAAGATGTCACGGAGGAGTGAAAGCCAATGGCGAGTTTAGTTTGTTATTTGAGGAAGATGCCTTTAGTAAAACGCAATCTGGCAAAGCGGCCATTGTACGGGGGAATCATGAAAAAAGTGAACTCTACAGAAGATTGGTGTCCAAAGACCCGGAAATTAGGATGCCTTATGAATCTCCAGAACTCTCCCAAGAAGAAATCGATATTTTGGGCAAGTGGATCGATCAGGGGGCAAAATGGGAAAAACACTGGGCTTATATTCCCCCTATAGAAAATATTGTACCCCCTGTGGTAGCCGATAGTGGTTGGGCCAACAATCCAATCGATCAATTTATATTTTCCAAGTTAAATGAAAAGGGATTATCTCCTTCAATAAAGGCGGATAAGAACACCTTGATGAGAAGGCTTTATTTAGACCTTACGGGATTACCGCCGACCATTGAAGAGGCCGAAGCCTTTTTAGGGGATAATTCTCCCAAGGCTTATGAAAATTTAGTAGATCATTTGCTGGGGTCTTCCCATTTCGGGGAAAGATGGGCTAGTATGTTGTTAGATCTGGCACGGTATGCAGATTCCAAAGGATTTGAAAAGGATACCAACAGGGAAATATGGAAATTTCGGGATTGGGTAATAGCGGCTTTTAATAATGACATGCCCTTTAATCAGTTTTCCATTGAACAATTGGCAGGGGATCTGCTTCCTGAGCCCACCGAGGACCAGTTGATCGCCACGGCCTTCCATAGGAATACACTTGCCAATGATGAGGGTGGAACGGATAACGAAGAATTTAGGGTGGCCTCTGTTGTGGAAAGGGTAGCAACTACCTATGAAGTCTGGCAGGGAACTACCATGGCCTGCGTCCAATGCCATAGTCACCCTTACGACCCTTTCAGGCACGAGGAGTTTTATGAATCCATGGCTTTTTTTAACAATGCGGTCGATGACGATTCTTATTTTGAAAAGCCTAAACTTTTTACTTATTCCAAGGAGAATAAAAAGGAAGTGGAAAATCTTTTGGAATACATTAATGGGCATTTGCTCCCCAGTGACGGGCAAGTGACAAAGTCACGTTTCTTATACGATCAAAAAGAGGCCTTGTTAACGCATTTGGGCTATCGTTTCACGGAAGCTGAAGCATTTGATAATACCAGTCCCTTTATAGAGTTGGATGGAGGTTTAAATTTCTTATGGCAGATTCAGGATAGTTCATGGGCGAGTTACAATGATATTGATTTAAGAAAAGTTAATAAAATGGGCTTCTTGGTGTCTGCCTCGATAAAATATGCAGGTGATATATCAATTCATTTGGATTCTCTAAATGGAAGAAAAATTGGTCAAGTCCGAATAAACAGTACCGAAGATTCCAAACTCGAGGAACACGGGTTGAAAATTAAGGAGGTTAGTACCCAAATTCCTGAAATTACAGGTAAACACGATGTTTTTTTGCAATTTCATAAAGGCGAAAGTTTTGAGGGGCATCTTTTCTATTTGGATAAGATCTTCTATTATGAAAAAGAACCTCTTTTTGAGAATCATGACAAGGAATTTAAGCAAAAATTGGAGCAACTTGCCCAAATCCCAACTACAAGTACACCTATAATTCAAGAATTGGAAAAAGATAAAGCTCGTAAAACCTATGTTTTTGATCGGGGCAGCTGGCAAAATTTAGGGGAAGAAGTGCAAGTAGGAATTCCGAATATTTATGCTGTGGATGAATCCAAGGAGCCTAGCAATAGGTTGGAATTTGCCAAGTGGATGGTAAGTGATAAAAATCCTCTATCTGCCCGCGTTGCAGTAAATCGTTTTTGGGAACAAATTTTTGGAAGGGGTTTGGTGGAATCTATGGAGGAATTTGGTTCACAGGGAAAAAATCCAAGTCATCCGGAGCTGTTGGATTGGATGGCTGTAAAATTCATGAAAGAATACAATTGGAAGGTAAAACCCTTGTTGCGCGACTTTGTCCTTTCGGCTACCTATCAACAATCATCAGATGCAAGCACAGAACGGTTAGAATTGGACCCCAGTAATAGCTGGCTTTCAAGAGGATCTCGTAAACGTCTTTCCGCGGAGCAGATTCGGGATGAAATTTTGTTGGTGAGCGGCTTGTTGAATAAAACGATCGGGGGACCAAGTGTCATAAATTCAGATGTTGAAATTGCAGGCGGGTGGAACACTCTTCCGGATTATGTCATAAAGGGGGATGAAGCCAAGTATAGGCGTTCGCTATATACCTTTTGGAAACGGGTGAACCCACCAATGAACATGATCGTCTTCGATAGTCCGGATAGGTCGGCTTGTGTTTCAAGTCGGGTACTGACCAATACACCCTTACAGGCCCTTAGTTTACTTAACGACAAAACTTTCTTTGAGGCATCCCAATTATTGGCAAAACAAATGTTCGAGGCGGATAATCAATTGGAGAATCAAATTAAATTTGGGTATTTTAAGGTGATGGGAAAAAATCTGAACGGGGAAAAATTGAAGCACTTGACCCAGCTTTATAATGAGGCTCTAATGCATTATGAAAATAGTAGGGATAATTTGGAGTTCCCTGATGTGGCGTTGCAGTATTCAGGAAAAAAGAAGCCAATGTTGGCCGCACTTACCATGGTGGCCAACGTATTCCTAAATCTGGATGAATTTATTGTAAAAGGATAATATATTATTATGGATATTTTCAATGAGGCACATTATCGAGAGAGCGAATATAATACCCGTAGGCACTTTTTAAAGAATTGCATTTCCGGTATGGGAGCCTTAACCCTCGGTTCTATGCTGGGCGGGGAT
>JBFHGV010000466.1:0-3626 GCA_041582955.1 Arenibacter sp. | reverse complement strand
GATGGATGGCAATTTCTTACCTTCATTCAGCATTTTTGTTAAACCGTCCAGGGCTTCCTGCCCATTGGTATATACTACTACATCATCACTGAAGTCGGTCTCTTTCATAGATCTTTTTATACCGAAAACAGAGATGGGATCATCGTCTATAATACAACTGTTTTTAAATTTACCCATAATGCAATAGTCTTAGGTTTATATTTTATTTATTCGGCACTCAGGGTAACCCTAAATGTGGTCCCCTTATCAACGGCACTTTCAACTTCAATTTTACCGTCCATGGCTTCTATCTGATTCTTGGTTATAAAGAGTCCTATTCCTTTGGCATCTTCGTGCTGGTGGAATGTTTTGTACATGCCAAAGAGTTTTTCACCGTGCCTTTTCATGTTTATTCCCTGGCCGTTATCCTTGAAATCCATAATAATTCTTTTTCCCATCTTCTTGGAAGATACGGTAATTTTTGGCTTTCTATGGGGGCTACTGTATTTTATACTGTTGGTAAAAAGATTCAAAAGTACGCTATCCAAATAGGCCGGTACGGCCTTTACCTTATGTTCTGGGTCAACGGCAATATCACACTCAACATTTTTTTCGCTTAGAAGGGCGCTAATGTTCTTCTCCACGTTTATAATAGTGTTACTTAGGTTAACCTCACGCATCTGTTCCTTGGCTCCAGTAGTAATTTGGACCACCTCATTTAAGTGTTCCACGGTCTCGTGCAAACTGTCCGAGGCGTCATAGATCATTCTCTCAATGATTTTCCTTTCATTTTCCTCTTCTTCCTGTAATAAATAATTGGATAGCATAGTAAGGTTGGAGGAATGGGAGCGGAGATTGTGTGAAACTATATGGGCAAAATTCAACAAGCTATTGTTTTGGTTCTTGGTAATGTCCAAGAACTGCTCTGATTTTTTCTTGGCTTCTATTCTAGGGGTAATGTCCATAATCTGCGATATAAAATGGGATAAATTCTTATCAATATCCTTAACTGCCGTCACAGTTAGTACCACATAAACTATACGTCCTGTTTTGTGAAAATACCGCTTTTCAATTTGGTAGCTGTCACCTGTCCCATCCAATAAAGGTTGTAAATGGTTTAGGTCATTGTCTATGTCTTCTGGGTGGGTGATATCCTGAAAGGTAAGGTTTAATAGTTCATTGCGGGTATATCCCAGACTTATGCAGAGGCTATTGTTTACATCCATCCAAGAGCCATCCTTGGCTACCAGCGCCATCCCAACGGCGGAGGATTCAAATGACCCTTTAAAGGATTCTTTGTTTATATCCAATCTCAATTGGGCATTTACCTGATCGGTAATATCCCAGTTGGTCCCTACCATTTTGGTAATATTCCCGTCGGCATCTTTAAAAAGTCCCGCATTGGCCCTGATATATTTAATACTTCCATCGGGATGTATTATCCTGAACTGTGTTTTAAAGTCTTGGATTCCGGCCAAAGCCATATCAAATTCCTTTTGACATCTATCTTGGTCATCAGGATGGACACAGGCCTTCCAAGTTTCATATACACCGATAAAGTCTTCTTTTTTAACGCCATAGAGCGGGTACATTTGCTCATTCCACTCCAATACATCCTTATGTACATTGTATTCCCAAATACCAATTTGGGCAACAGAGGTGGCCAGGTCCAACCGCTCTTGGATTTGGGCACTTTCAATTTCAGCTTTCTTTTGCTTGTCTATATCCTGAAAAAGACCAAAAACACGGGTGCATTTCCCGTTTATAAATTCGGCCTTTCCTTTGGTCCGTACCCATATTTCACGACCCTTTGCCGTAATCAACTGTAATTCCGTGTCCCAAGGCTCCCCGTACATTATAGCATTGTGTACCAGTCTGGTAATGGTTTCCCTACTTTCTCCCTCCTTGTAAAAGTTTATTCCTGTTTCCAAATTAGGCTCATAGTCCAATGGAACTTCATGTATTAATTTGGTAATATTGGACCAATAGACGGTATTCGTTATCAAATCCAAGTCCCATCCTCCCATCTTGGCCACATTTTCAGCGTCCCTGAGCAATTCCTTGGCCCTTTTGGATATGGTGGTATTTTGGCAGGTCATTATTAAACCTGCTGTTGAATTGTCTTCCTCTTTCCAAGGTGTAATGTGCCATTTGTACCACAGACTGCTACCCCCTGGACATATATGCCTTATTTCCTCTTCCTGCTTGTTTCCTGAGGCCAAACAATTGTTAAGCAAGTTTATAAATTCTGGAGGTGTATTGGGTATAACCTCATGAATTGGTTGGCCCAATATGTTCTTGTCCTTTAAATTGAACTCCTCATGCCAAGCGTCTGAAAAATTCAAAAAACAAAGATTCTTATCCAAGGTAGCCAGGGCAATAGGTGCCTTTTCAATGGATATGGTCTGTACTTTTGTGTTCAACTTATCTAGTTTTAGGGAACTTTATACTAAAAAAATCATTTTATGTAAAATAAGCAAAAATGACAAAATTCTTATATGATTGATTGAAATATTTTTTTAAAATTAGTAGAGGCCTACCTGTTTGTCAATTTGCCAAGCCTGTAATAGTTTGATTTTCACAGTCATAATTTAGAATAAGGATTTAATAGTTTTTTTATACATTTAACTAATGGAAAGACACTATGAACGAATTCTTTTTTAACGAAATAAGGAATGGCAACTTTGCTGAGGTAAGGGCCATGTTGGAGAAGAATCCCCTTTTGTTGGACAGTAAGGACCAAAGAGGTTCCACCCCCCTTATCTTATCCACTTATTATGATCAGGATGACATTACAGATCTATTGTTGGAAAAAGGGGCGAAAATTGATGCTAAGGATGCTTCGGGCAATACCGCATTGATGGGGGTTTGTTTTAAGGGGTACACGGATGTTGCCAATAAGTTGATAGAAAAAGGCGCCAGCGTTAATGAACGAAATACTATGGGGGCTACCTGTCTTATTTATGCGGCAACCTTTAACCGGCAAGATATAGCAAAGCTTCTTCTAGAAAAGGGAGCGGATACGAGCATTAAGGACCTTAGGGGCCATACCGCACTGGACCACGCTAAAATGCAAGGGGACCCTGCCCTTATTGAACTGCTCGGAAATTCCTAAAATGCGATTATGGAATTAAAGCAGCAATTGGCCCTAATTAAAAGAATCATGGCCTTATCGGAAACGGGTCTGATATATTCAGAGGACCAATACCATCAGGAACGCTATCAGGAATTAAAGGAAATTGGCTTGGAACTCTTAAGCTCGGTCAGTGCGGTCCCATTAGAGGTGTTTGTAGATTTTTTGATGCCCGCCACAGATTATCCTACCCCTAAGGTAGATATAAGGGGGCTGGTACTCAATAGTAAGCAGCAGCTTTTGTTGGCCAAGGAAAGTGTTGATGGCAAATGGTCCATTCCAGGCGGGTGGGCAGATATTGGATATACTCCTTCGGAAATAGTAAAGAAGGAAATAGAAGAGGAAACAGGCTTGGCTACCGAAGTGGACAGGTTGTTGGCGGTCTATGACAAACGGTGCCATCAGCATCCGCCACAGCCCTTTTATGTATATAAGCTTGTGTTTCTTTGCTCCATTAAAAACGGAGATTTGAAGCATGGGTTTGACATGGTGGATGCCGATTTTTTTGATATCG
>JBFHGV010000465.1:0-3628 GCA_041582955.1 Arenibacter sp. | reverse complement strand
TTTAAAAATTTTGGAACTAAAACAGTAAAATGTGAAAATTAAAAAAAGTTGGAAACACAAGATCCATGAGGTAATCTATGGGACACATACCCCTGCGGGAAAACTGTTTGACATTGTCCTGCTCATTGTAATCGTGTACAGTGTAATCATCGTAATGCTGGAAAGCATCCCCTCCTTTGACGAAAAACACCATAGATTCCTAAATCATTCGGAATGGGTGGTAACCATTTTGTTTTCCATAGAGTACATTTTGCGTATCGTTTCCATCAACCGCCCCAAAAAATATATTTTTAGCTTTTTTGGTATTATCGATTTATTATCCACCATACCCAAATACCTAGCCCTATTTCTTGTGGGTTCGCAATACCTCACGGCCTTTCGTATCCTAAGGCTGCTAAGGGTATTTAGAATTTTAAAACTGGTACGCTTCGTAGGGGAATCGAACAATCTGGTGAGAGCACTCCACGCCAGTAGAACTAAAATATTTGTTTTTGTTTTCTTTGTGATCATCATATCGGTTATATTGGGAACGGTAATGTATATTGTTGAAGGCCCAACACACGGTTTCTCCAGTATTCCCCACAGCGTTTACTGGACCATAGTTACCCTTACTACTGTAGGCTATGGCGACATTTCCCCTGAAACTCCATTAGGACAGTTTATCGCTACATTGATTATGATCATTGGTTACGGGGTTATTGCCGTGCCAACAGGAATTGTTTCGGCGGAATATGCTTCGGGAATATCCAAGGGTTCCCATAAAAATCCCGGAAGGGCATGCCCGGAGTGTGGTACGGAAATAATGCGCGTGGATGCCCACTATTGTAGGGAGTGCGGGCACAGGTTAAATGACGAAGATTAATGACTAAAAAAAACCTCATATCGGTTGTAGGACCAACGGCCATTGGTAAGACCGCTTTGGCCATTAAGATAGCAGACCACTACGGTACAGAAATTATTTCGGCAGATTCTAGGCAGTTTTTTAAAGAAATGCGCATTGGAACAGCAGTCCCTTCACAAGAAGAGCTGGCAAGCGTTCCCCATCACTTTATTCAGAACAAAAGCATTTTTGAATCATACAGTGTAGGTGATTTTGAGAAGGAAGCGCTTGCCAAACTGGAATTACTTTTTAAGCACAAGGATGTGGTAGTAATGGTTGGCGGCAGTGGGCTGTATGTAGACGCCATTACCCATGGTTTGGATCATTTCCCCAAGATTCCCCCGGAAATACGCCAAAACCTTAACGAAACACTTTCAAACAAGGGAATAGCAAGCCTTCAGGAGCAACTAAAAGCCCTGGACCCTGAATACCATAACAAAGTAGATCTTAACAACCCTCATAGGCTTATTAGGGCCTTGGAAGTATGTTTGGGCACTGGTGCTCCCTTCTCTTCCTTTTTAAAACAGCCCAAAACAACCAAAAGACCTTTCCATACCATTACATTGGGCATTAGTGCTGCCCGTGAAATTATCTACGACCGCATAAACTCCAGGGTAGACCTTATGATGGATGAGGGCCTATTGCAAGAGGCAAGAGCCCTTGAAAAGCACAAGGACCTGAATGCCTTACAAACTGTTGGTTACAAGGAATTATTCCAATATCTTAATGGCGACTTTGATCTGGAAACGGCTATTGGGGAAATTAAGAAGAATACCAGAAGGTTTGCCAAAAGGCAATTGACCTGGTTAAGGAAAAAAGAGGATATCATTTGGGTTGATTATAAGTATGACCTAGCCAAAACTTTAAGCAAAGTAGAACAAAATATTACGGGATAATGAGCACTACCAGAAAGAATATACTTTTCGTTATAGGTGTTTCCGGAACTGGAAAATCTACCATTGGGGAAATGTTGGCCAAGGCCCTTAAATTGCCTTTTTTTGATGGTGACGATTACCACTCGGCATCCAACATAAAAAAAATGGCAAACAAAAACCCGTTGACCGATGAAGACCGTCAGGAGTGGTTGGTAACATTGAATAAATTGGCCCAAGACAATAGGGATACAGGGGCCGTAATCGTCTGTTCGGCGTTAAAAAAATCGTATCGGAAAATATTGGCCAACCATATTGAATCCCAGGTGGAATGGGTTTCCCTAGAAGGTTCCTTTGAGCTGATAATGGAGCGTCTAGAGAAAAGAAAAGGACATTTTATGCCCTCGGAATTGCTACGCTCCCAATTGGATACTTTTGAACCGACCACAGGAGCCATAAAAGTACCCATTACGGGCAGTCCCAAAGAAATAGTTGATACAATATTAAGGGAATACAACAAAACCAAATGAAGTTGACCTTCATAAGCTGTCAATGAGGATTTTATAACGGTAGCCCTAAAGTTATGGGGTCAAAAGAAGAGAGTTCGCTTTTTTGGCCGGATTCGTTAAGCTGTCTCATGGCATTAGCCCGCAAAACGGTCATAAATAAAAAGCGCCAAGTCAGATTTCTGCTTGGCGCTTTTAAATATATATTATGTTAAGGATTTATTCGTCCTTTATTACAAGCCTAAACCCCTCTCCGTGAATATTCAATATCTCCACGTTTTCGTCTTTTTTCAAGTATTTACGCAATTTGGCAATATAGACATCCATACTCCTGGATGTGAAATAGTTATCATCACGCCAAATCTTGGTCAATGCCAATTCTCTGGGCATCAGGTCGTTTTCGTGTAGGGCCAACAACCTAAGCAATTCATTTTCCTTAGGGGATAATTTAATGGCATCCTCATCCTTATATTTCAAAAATCTCAATTTTGAATTTAACTGAAAGCCTCCAATCTTAAACTCAAATTGTTTACTATCTGCCAAGGAATTGGATGATTTCCTTTGAATTATCGCTTTCAGCTTCATTAAAAGCACTTCGGAATCAAAGGGTTTATTTAAGTAATCATCGGCTCCCGCCTTGTACCCCTTAAGCACATCTTCCTTCATGGTCTTGGCCGTTAGGAATACTATGGGGACATTTTCATTCTTCTCCCGTATCTCCTTGGCCAAGGTAAACCCATCCTTGTAGGGCATCATTACATCCAAGATACAAACATCAAAATTGTCTTTCTTAAATTTCTCAAAACCTTCCATTCCATTTTTAGCCAGGGTAACATCAAAATCGTTCATGGCCAAATAATCCTTTAGCACGATTCCAAAATTGGGATCATCCTCTACAAGTAATACTTTTTTATCTGCTGTTTCCATTATCGTTTTATTAAATTAAAGGTAGTTTTATATAAAAAGTGCTTCCTTTTCCTTTTTCACTCTCCGCATAAACCTCACCTTGGTGATCATCAATTATTTTTTTCACATAAGCTAGGCCCAATCCATGACCCTTAACATTGTGTATATCTCCGGTATGTTCCCTATAGAACTTTTCAAAAACTTTTTTCAATACCGCCTTGCTCATTCCAGCACCTTGGTCTTTTACTTTTATAATAATATAGTTACTTACCACCTCGGTAAAAACATCTATTTTAGGTGCTTGGGGCGAATATTTTACTGCATTGTCCAAAATATTCACAATAACATTTGTAAAATGCATTTCGTTGGCCAGCACCTCTGAACGATCTGCTTTTAAATGCGTCTTAATATAACCTCCCCTGTCGTCTACAATAAGTTCTACATGGGTTATGGCATCGGCTATT
>JBFHGV010000464.1:0-3653 GCA_041582955.1 Arenibacter sp. | reverse complement strand
TTATAGTTGAAAACAAGGGGCTAATGTGGTTCCTTAGCTTTGGCTTGGGAATTATTGGAGCCCTTATGTTCATTGTGCCCAATGTAGTTCTATTGGGTAAAAAGGGAATTAAAAATAATGGTATCTATCATGAGAACGCAACCAATAGAGGTTGGATAGCCTGGTTGGTATTCGTTTTTCTGGTGTTGTTCTATTTGGTATTATACTTTCGTTCAGAATATGCCGTTAACTGGACCTACCTGGTAGATCCCATCAGTGAGTTTCTTAGTGGTAACCCTGCTGGGCACTGGTTTGTATATGGGTTTATGTACTGTACGGTGATGACGGTCATGGCGGTGCGTATGTATATTAAATATCGCCATAATGCCTATCAAATGCTTAGGACCACCTCGGTGTTGTTTTTTCAGATTGTTTTTGCCTTTCTGATTCCAGAAATAATGGTACGCCTGCAAATGCCCTATTACGATTTTAAAAATGCCTTTCCTTTGGATTACGATTTCTTTTTTCAATGGAACCTAAAGTCCTTGTTGAGCAGTGGAGCAATAGGACTGTTTATATTGGTTTGGGGTATTGTGCTTACGTTGATTGTTGTTCCCGTGATGGTCTACTTTTTTGGAAAGCGATGGTATTGTTCATGGGTTTGTGGGTGTGGTGGATTGGCCGAGACCTTGGGGGATCCCTATAGGCAGCACTCCAGTAAGTCCTTGTTTTCTTGGAAGGTAGAGCGGTGGCTGGTGCACGGGGTATTGGTTTTTGCAGTGGGCATGACACTTATGACCTTATATAGTTTTTTTACTGAATCTGGTACGGTATTGGGAATAAGGACACAGAGCGTGCAGAATGCCTATAGCCTTTTAATAGGTGCCTTTTTTGCAGGTGTTATAGGTACTGGCTTCTATCCAATTTTTGGTAATAGGGTGTGGTGTAGGTTTGGCTGTCCCTTAGCGGCCTATTTGGGAATTGTTCAACGCTTTAAGTCGCGCTTTAGAATCACTACCAACGGTGGGCAATGCATTTCCTGAGGTAATTGTTCTACCTATTGCGAGCAGGGAATAGACGTTAGGGCCTATGCCCAAAAAGGAGAAAATATAATTCGGTCCAGTTGTGTAGGCTGTGGTATATGTTCGGCTGTTTGCCCTAGAGGTGTTTTAAAACTGGAAAACGGCCCTTTAAAAGGAAGGATAAACCCCACAGAAGTTTTGTTGGGAAATGACGTTGATCTCATGAATTTGGTAAATAAGAAATAGCAAGTTTAATGGACATCAATAATGTAGGCTATTACGGCTTTATAAACGGCTGGAATGTGCAAAGTATTGGTACCTTTGCTCCTTAAAAGAGGTTCTTTGATAAAAGGCCTATACTGGATAGTATCAATATATGAATAAAACAATTAGCCTATAGCCGTGCCAATGACCAATATTAAAGTAATAATTCCGGCTTATAATGAGGCAGATTCCATCGCCAGCGTAATAAGGGATATCCCAGAAATGGTTTCTGAAGTTGTTGTGGTAAACAATAACTCCACAGACCATACTGCGCGTAACGCAAGTGAAGCAGGGGCTACCGTTTTAACAGAAAGTAGAATGGGCTATGGATACGCCTGTCTGAAGGGAATAAATTATATCTCCCAACAATCCAAACTACCCGATATCATCGTATTTATGGACGGAGACTATTCAGATTACCCTGAAGAACTCTTTAAAGTGGTAAGGCCGATAATTGAAAATAATGTGGATTTGGTGATAGGAGCCAGAACAAAGGAGCTTAGGGAAGAAGGATCTATGACGCCACAACAGGTTTTTGGAAATAAATTGGCCACTACTTTAATGAAGTGGTTCTTTGGGGCTTCCTTTACAGATTTAGGTCCGTTTAGAGCCATAAAATACGACAAGTTGCTGGCCTTGGACATGGAGGATAAAACCTATGGTTGGACTGTGGAAATGCAGTTAAAGGTTTTGCGGAAGGGGTTTGTATATACCGAAGTGCCAGTGCGTTATAAAAAAAGAATTGGTGTTTCAAAAGTGTCAGGGACACTAAAAGGTACTATCTTTGCAGGGATTAAAATCCTAAGTTGGATATTTAAATACAGTTTAAAATAAAATGGGACTCACTATTTCTTACATTATTATTGCCATTTACAGTTTTTCCTTACTATTGATTTTCTTTTATAGCTTGGCCCAATTAAATCTTTTGGTCAATTATTTAGGCAACAAAAGACGAAATCGGGAAGCGCCAAAATTCAACTTATTGGATCCCAGGGAAATCCCCTATGTAACTATACAGTTGCCTATATATAATGAAGAGTATGTAGTTGCCCGTTTATTGGACAATATTGCAAAAATTGAATACCCTAAAAGTAAATTGGAAATCCAGGTGCTGGACGATTCTACGGACGATTCTGTTTTGGACACCGCCAAAAGGGTGGAGGCCCTGCAAGAGGGAGGCCTGGATATTAAACATATAAGAAGAACCAATAGACAGGGCTTTAAGGCCGGTGCCTTAAAGGAAGGCCTGGAGGTTGCCAAGGGCGAATTTATAGCCATTTTTGATGCTGATTTTTTGCCATCAAGTGACTGGTTAAAGAAAACAGTGGTTTACTTTAAGGACAAGGAAATTGGAGTGGTTCAGACCCGATGGGGGCATATTAATAGGGAATACTCCACCTTGACCCGTATACAGGCCTTTGCCTTGGATGCCCATTTTACCTTGGAACAGGTAGGGAGGAACGCCAAGGGGCATTTTATAAACTTTAACGGTACCGCCGGAATCTGGAGGAAGGAGTGTATTCTGGATGCTGGAAATTGGGAGGGAGATACCTTGACCGAAGATCTGGATCTAAGTTACCGGGCTCAGTTAAAGAACTGGAAATTTAAGTACTTGGAAGACGTGGAAACGCCTGCAGAACTACCTGTGGTTATCAGTGCCGCCAGGTCACAACAATTTCGCTGGAACAAAGGTGGGGCCGAGAATTTTAGAAAAACGGTTTGGAGTGTTATTACCGCTAAGAACATTTCCTTTAAAACCAAATTTCACGGGGTAATGCACTTATTGAACAGCTCAATGTTCCTATGTGTTTTTATGGTGGCCCTGTTAAGTATTCCCATGATGTATATTAAGAGCTCCTATGGCCATTTGGGATGGGTTTTTGAGGCCACATCATTTTTTATTCTAAGTACGGTGATCCTATTTGTCTGCTATTGGTTTACGTATAAGAGTATACAGGGAAGTGGTTTTGATAATTTTGTAGATTATATAGGGATCTTCTTTACCTTTTTCTCTGTGGCACTTGGGTTTTCCCTACATAATTCCATTGCGGTATTGGAGGGACATATGGGGAAAAGAAGTGAATTTGTGAGGACCCCAAAATTTAATTTAAAGAACATCAAGGACAGTTGGAAAGGCAATAAATATTTAACCACTAAACTGTCGCCCAATATGATACTGGAAGCGGCCCTTATGCTTTATTTTCTTTTTGGGATGTACAGTGCTATTCCTTTGAACGATTTTGGTCTTTTTCCTTTCCATTTTATGTTGTTCCTAGGTTTTGGTTACGTATTCTTTAAGTCGCTTACAGCAAGGGCATAGGTCAACGATTGCCCAATACCCGGTAGAGCTGTCCTTGGAAGGCAAGTATTTTTTCCTCTTCAATTAGG
>JBFHGV010000463.1:0-3674 GCA_041582955.1 Arenibacter sp. | reverse complement strand
TGGTCACAATCAATAAGCTGAATAAATGTGGGGCTATTGATTCTTATCTTTAACGGGGTTAAACTTCCATTTGCCAACTAGCACACAACCTATCCTATTTTTCAACAAGAACTGGTTTCTCATTTTTTGGAGTTTTGGAAACGTCCATTTGTTTTACGGTCCTACCTTTGTTTAATAGGAGCTTTACATCTTCCAAAGCAAGGTATAGGCAGGGAACAATAACCAATATAATAGCCGTAGCAAATACAATTCCGAACCCCAAGGATATGGCCATGGGGATTAAATAATAGGCCTGACTGGAATTTTCCAGGATAATAGGGGCCAGGCCACCAAAAGTGGTCATAGTGGTAAGTATAATTGGACGGAATCTTCTAATACCGGCTTCATGGATGGAAGTATAAATAGGATTTCCTTCCTTCCTACGTTTATTGGCATAATCTATCATGATCAATGAATCGTTCACTACCACTCCGGAAAGGGCTATTACGCCCATTAAACTAACCAATGACAGGTCGTACCCCAACAAGATATGTCCTATCACGGCCCCAACTATACCAAAGGGAATAGCGGTCATGACAATCAAGGGTTGGGTATAACTGCTAAAGGCTATTGCCAGTAATACGTATATTAGGCCCATGGCAATTGCGAAGCCAGACCTAAGGGTGTTTGTGCTTTCCCTCATATCGGCCTGGCTACCTTCAAAGCTCCAGGTAATACCTGGGAAATCGGCACGTAATTGAGGGAGGGTTTCTTCCTGTACCATATTGATGACCCTAGTCACGGTATTGGCGGGTTCTACATCCATACCTACATTGACAATTCTTCTCCCATCCCTGCGGTTGATACTGGTGAAGGCCTCCCGTTGCGTTACTTCCACTACATCCATTAACGGAACTTCAATTCCATTTGGGGTGCGTATAAGGAAATTTTCCAAGTTTTGGATGTCCTTGCGTTCTTCAATAGGCAACTTTACCCGTACCTCAATTTCGTTCATTCCCCGTAGTTGTCTCATTGCCAGGGCTCCAAAAAAGCCATCACGTACTTGCCGGCCCACCTCGTCCGAGGTGAGTCCAAGGTTTCTACCCTGGGGCAATAATTTAAAGTCGAATTGCATTTTTCCCTTGTTGTAGTTATCGGTCACATCACGGGTGTTTGAAAAAGATTTCATTCGTTCTACAAAAGAGGCGCTGGCTTTTTCCAATACGTTGATGTCCGAATGGCTAAGGTCTATACTTATTGCCTGTCTAGCACCACCAGGTCCTCGTTCCGCCTCAAATGTAATTTGATCCACTCCTTCAATATCCCCAATATTATCACGCCACAAGGCAATAACCTCTCCTGCGGTCATGTCTCGTTGATCTGGTGGCAACATCACAATTTCGACGTCTATAAAATTCTGTCCCCGTACATTGGTTTTGATGCCTTCTGCAACTTCATAAAGATTGTGCTCCTCAAACATGCGCTGGGTAGAGTTGGAAATGGCATGTGCTACCTTGGCGGCCTGATCCGGTGTAGTACCTACCGGTAGCCGAACACCGGCTTCTATTTCGTCTGCCGCTACTTCGGGCATCATGATCATTCCCATATGGCCGCTATAGCCAAAGCCTCCAACGATTAGCAAAAGTGCCACCGCTGCACAAAGGGTTATGTATCGGTATTGTAAACACAAGTCTAGCGCTGGGCGATAATGATTTTCTACAAAACGATCAAAGCCTTTTGCAAAGGAACGTTGCCAACTTTCAAGTTTAAGGACCCATTTATTTTTGTTTGTTTCTTTTTTGAGATGTGCCAAATGGGAAGGGAGAATAAACAAAGCTTCCAATAGGGAAACAGCCAATATAACAATTACGACTGCCGGTAAGGGCTGCCAGAACTTACCGGTTTCCCCAGGCATAAATAACAAGGGTACAAAAGCTATTATGGTGGTTATAATACTAAATACTACTGGTAGGGAGACATCTTTTGTTCCCGCAATGGCAGCTTCTATGGGGCTTAACCCCTTTTGGCGGTATTCGTATACATTTTCTCCCACCACAATGGCGTCATCCACCACAATACCCAATACCACCAAAAACCCGAACATGGAAATCATATTTACGCTGATACCGATTAAGGGTAACAATATCATGCCTCCAACAAAAGAAACCGTCATGCCCATCATTACCCAGAACGCCAAACGATACTCCAAGAAAAGCGTCAAGATAATAAGAACAATGATGATGGCGAGAATACCGTTTTCGGTCAATAGGGACAGTCGTTCCCGATAATCTGCCGCTCTATTGCTGTCCGTTCGGTAATGGATTCCGGGAGGTAGCTGGAAATCCTCTAAAATATCCTCAACCGCATCGGCAATTTCTAGGGGGGATTGATCTCCGATTCGGAAAATTCGCAATTCTACATAGTTTTCTTGATTAAATTGCCCGTGAAATCCGGCTTCCTCGAAACCGTCGGTTATGGTAGCGATATCTTGTAAGGTTACATTGGCACCCGATGATGAAGAGACAATAGTGATATTTCCATATTCTTCCGCCCATTGTTTGCGCTCCTGCATCCGTAGCAATATTTCGCCACTTTGGGTTTGTACGGCCCCTGCCGGAACGTCATTGCTGCTCTGTTCTATAATGTCTGCCACCTGGCCTAGTGTAAGATTGTATTTTTGTAGGGTGTGGCGCGGAATCTCAATACGGGTTTCATAATCGGGGACATTGCCCAATTCTACCTGTGTAATCATGGGGTTGTTTAGCAGTATATTACGCAACCTTTCAGCAAGTTGACGTAAGGTCCATATATCCGCTTTGCCATAAAGCCCTATTTGTAGCACATCGCGTTGGCGCGATTGCAGGCTTACAATGGGTTGTTCAATATCATCGGGAAAGGTACGTATACGATTAATGGCCTGATCTATATCCTGGAATGCTTTCATGCGTTCCGATCCTGCCACAAGTTCTATGCTGATCTGGCCTGAACCTTCATTGGCCTCTGATACTATTTCCTTAATCCCTTGAACGGCCCTGACCGCTTCTTCCACGGGTTGCAGGATACCCTGCTCCACCTCGGCAGGTGAGGCTCCAGGGTAGGCCACGGATACTTCTACGAAATCCAATTGAAATTCTGGAAAGACCTCTTTCTGTATATGGAACATGGTAAAGATGCCACCGCCCAAAAGCACCAACATCAGAAGATTGGTGGCTATGGAGTTTTTGGCCATATAGGCAATAGCGCCGTCCCTTCTAGGTTTGTTATTGTCTTTTTTTTCCTTCTGTTCCATGGATTTGCTATTCTGTCAGTTCATTTTCGGTTCCCGCAGACCGGGTTCTAAGCCCAATGCCATTGCTCACGGTACTTAAATCAGAGATAACGACCCGTTCCCCTTCATTTAGACCACTGTGAATATAGGCGTAATCATTATCGGTCAACTCAATATCTACTTCGCGAATTTCCAATTTACCATCTTTCATTACCCAAACCGTTTTATTGCTTCGCACGTACTCTCTTTTAAGTCGCACTACATTTTCTATTGGGTTGGCTTGGATATTGACCTCTACAAAAGTGCCAATCATCAGCTTTGGTTTATCCTTTAGGGAGTCACTTTTGGCAAGGGGATCCGCTACTTTGATCAGTATACGAGCCAATCGCGTTTGTCCGTCCAAAGCCCCGATCTGTTTGTCTAGGGA
>JBFHGV010000462.1:0-3688 GCA_041582955.1 Arenibacter sp. | reverse complement strand
TCACCCCCAAAACCGAAAATACATAATTGGTAAGCAGTTCAACGGCCTCTGTACCAATACCCCTGTTCCTTTGCCCTTCTTGACTTATAATTATTCCCATCCCCACTCGTAAGTTCTTGGGGTCAAAATCAAATAAATCTATCAAGCCAATAACAGCTCCCTCCAAGTTACAAATGCACAGCCGTAATTGTTTTACCTCGTAGATGTCCTTATGGGCATTTTCCAGGTACATCTTTAATACTTGCCTGGAATAAGGCGCGGTGGTTCCACTTATCTCCCAAATTTCCGGATTGTTTTCCAATTCATAGAGAAAACCCAAATCCTCGGGCTCCAAGGCCCTGAGCTGTACATTACTCCCTTTAAGACGCAACATGGATCTCACCTTTAAACACTAATTTGGCCGGACCCGTTAACCATATTTCCTTATATCCATCAGGGCTGCTTTTAAATTTCACCTCTAATTTTCCTCCAGGGGTATTGATATGGACCCTATTATTTCTTGTTTTTCCGGAATGGTACATGGCCAGTGCCACAGCCGTAACCCCGGTACCACAAGAATAGGTCTCATCCTCTACCCCCCGCTCATATGTGCGCACGTTAAAAGTGTCTTCGCCCTCTTGGTCTACAAAATTTATATTACTCCCTTGTTCGCCATAAATACCATAGCGCAATTTTGCGCCTTCCTTGGGGACATCAAAATCTTTAAGGCCATCTACCAATTGTACGTGATGGGGAGACCCTGTATCCAAGAATAGGGAATTACTTTTTTCCATTATTTCTTGGACTTCCTGCATTTCCAGGCTTACAATATCATTATCTATACTGGCACGGTGAAGTCCGTCTATGGCAACAAATGAAATTTCCTGACCTACTATGCCCAAAAAATTGGCAAAGGCCACGATGCATCTTCCTCCGTTTCCACACATTGTGCTCTGTCGTCCGTCAGAATTATAATAGACCATTTTAAAATCAGCGGCCTGGTCGTTTTCCAATAGAATGAGTCCGTCTGCTCCGATCCCAAATCTCCTATCACATAAAAATGAAACCAATTCCGTCTTATCCTTAGGAAAAACTCCATTGCGGTTATCAACCATAACAAAGTCATTGCCTGTTCCCTGGTACTTATAAAAATTCAGTAGCATATTGTATTTTAAAGCACAAAGATATAATTTTATTAAGGTTTTTTTATCAGTTAAAAACTCGTTAAAGGCAAATTATTGCTATTGATTTGTGTTAATTTTACGATAGGAAATTAAAAAAATGTTTTTATGAAGAAATTTGGAAGTTTATTATTGGTTTCTGTATTTGCAGGTGCTATTACCTTAGGCGCTTACAAACTTTTTCTAGAGAAACCCAATTATGCCATAGTTCCACAGGAAAGCAGTGCAAATATTATAACCTCTAGTTATACACCAACCTCCGCCAGAGGCTCCGGGATCAATGAGGTTGATTTTACCATGGCTGCCGAAAACTCGGTAAATGCGGTGGTACACGTTAAAAACGTGTCGGTCAACAAAGGACCATCCAGTATAATGGAATTCTTCTACGGTTACGGAGGTTCCCAAAAACCACAAGTAGGAACGGGATCTGGTGTAATTATATCACAGGACGGATATATCGTTACCAATAATCATGTAATAGCCAATGCGGATCAACTACAGGTTACCTTGAACAACAATAAGACCTATGACGCAGAGCTTATAGGTACCGATCCCAATTCGGATATTGCCTTATTGAAAATAGATGTGGACAGGCAACTCCCTTATTTGGCCTTTGGGGATTCGGACAACACAAAAGTTGGGGAATGGGTCTTGGCCGTTGGAAACCCCTTTAACCTTACCTCTACGGTTACAGCCGGTATCGTCAGCGCCAAAGCAAGGGCCTTGGCCAGTATAGACCAATCCTTTATACAAACCGATGCGGCCGTTAACCCAGGAAATAGTGGTGGCGCCCTGGTAAATACCAATGGGGACCTGATAGGCATCAATACCGCTATCACCTCTCAAACTGGTTCCTACGTAGGCTATTCCTTTGCTGTACCCAGCAATATTGCAAAAAAGGTAGTAGAAGATATTATGGAATATGGAAATGTTCAAAAAGGAATATTGGGCATCAATACAGTTCCCATGAACAGTCCGTACGCCATTGAAAACGGAATAAATGAAATTGATGGTGTATATATCGCCGGAGTAGAGGAAGATTCCGGTGCCGATGATGCTGAATTGCAGGAGGGAGACATCATTAAGAACATAGACAATGTTGAAATTCATAAATTCTCGGACCTCATAGGATACATATCCTCCAAAAGACCAGGGGATCAGCTGATGGTCACTGTATTGCGCGGGGAGGACAAGATGGATTTCCCCGTTACACTAAAAGAACGGCAGACCATAGTAATTCCTGTCTTGGGTTTTGAGGTAAAAAACCTTACCGAGGAAGAGAAAAAGAGTTTCAAGACAAAGAAAGGGGTCAAGATAATTGGTGTTCCCGAAACCTATCGGGATTATGGCTTCGAAGGCAAAGTACTACTTTCCTTTGGGGACGAAGAGATCAACAACATCCAAGATGCCAAGAACAAGTTTGGAAGAATATCCAGATATGACAGGGCCAGTATCACCATGTTGAACAAAAAAGGAGAAAAGGAACGACTGATAATTCAATAAAAGATTTCTTGACAAGCGCTCCCAATGGGGGCGCTTTTTTTATGCAATTATTTCTTTACGAAATCGTTTGAAATATATATTTTTAACGAAACTAGACTGCGTAAAAAAAAGTAAGTTATGGATACTATCCAATCATATGAGAAGGAATTGGCTTTTCAGGCCGACAGAAGAAAGGCCACCACCGAATTCATTAAAATTACCAGTGATTTGTGGTACGACAAATCCATAGAAATAGTACTTTTTAAAAATCAGGTAATAGACAAAAATGTAAGTGACATCATCAACCTACATGAATACGCCGGTGCATTTGTCCAAAAACCGATTTCAATTTTCGATTCGGTAGAGCTATTGCGAACCATTAATGACATCCCCTTACCCCCCTCCAAATTGGATATCGGAAAACTTACCTATGAATATCATTCCGAAATCAACAATTATAACACTATAAAGGATTTTGTACTAAAAAAGTTAAAAGGGGCCGAGGACAGCAGCGAAATAAAACCTAAGGATGTGGTGCTCTATGGTTTCGGCAGGATAGGCAGGTTATTGGCAAGGGAACTGATGGCAAAAACCGGCAAAGGAAACCAGCTTAGATTAAGGGCTATTGTCACCAGAGGAAACATTAGTCCGGAAATTCTGGAAAAAAGAGCTAACTTATTACGCACCGACTCCGTTCACGGTCAATTTCATGGCACCGTAGAGATAGACAACAAAAATATGGCTATGATCATTAATGGTACCACTGTGCATATGATAGCTGCCAACGACCCTAAAGAGATAGACTACAAACAGTACGGAATAAACAATGCCTTGATCATAGACAACACAGGAGCCTATAGAGACAAGGAATCCTTAAGTATGCATCTTGCCTCAAAAGGGAGTGGCATGGTATTGTTAACGGCTCCCGGAAAAGGAGTCCCAAATATAGTACACGGTGTCAATCACATGGAATTTGACCCTGACACCACTACTATATTTTCTGCTGCATCCTGTACTACCAACGCCATTACACCTATTTTAAAAAT
>JBFHGV010000461.1:0-3700 GCA_041582955.1 Arenibacter sp. | reverse complement strand
CCCACTACACTATTGATAAAAGGCCCGGTTCTATATGGATCGATAAAAAAGGATGTCTCGGCCAAACCTTGGAAAAACATGCTTATATCAAAACGTTTATATCCAGCAGAAATTCCAAAACCATAAGTAATCTTAGGAACATCTGGTTTACCTATCGCAGCCTGATCCAAAGAAGTAATAAGATTATCCCCGTTAAGGTCTTTATACTTTATGTCGCCCCCGCCATAATCAATTCCAGGAGTTCCAAATTGTACCGGTGAATTTCGCGCCTCCTCATCGTCAACAAATAAACGCTCCGCAATATAACCTTGCCTAACACTTACGTTGTTACCAATATTGGAACGCCAGGGAGCGCCTATTTCAGCATAATTAGGCTCTTCAAAAACGGTAAACTCATTATCGGTATAGACAAAGGTAGCCCGACCCTGAAGCCAAAAATTTTCATTAAAGGAATGATTAATATCCAGTGAGGCGTCTACCCCCTGTAACTTCACCTCGCCAACGTTGGTCTGAATTACTGACTGCAACCCTAGGGTAGTGGGAATGTCCGATCTTGTCTGCAATATGTTAGATCTGTTGTCTTGAAATACATCTGCCCTAAATTGAACAGCATCGTTGAATAGATTTAGATCTAATCCTATGTTCATTTTTCGTGCCGTTTCCCAAGTTACCGAAGGGTTGGCATACCTGCTAATGGAGACACCATTTACGCCTTGGTTTAAATCGCGTCCAAAAGTATATCCACGGCTTCCGTTGTTTATATCTACCTCTGAGAGATAGAAAAAGCGGTCGTTCCGGGTATTCCCAATTTGATCATTACCTACCCAACCATAGGACCCTCTAAATTTAAGCCTTGAAATTACTTCAGAAGTAAAGAATTTTTCATTAGACACCAACCAGCCTACACCAAATGAAGGAAAAAAGCCAAAGCGATTCTGTTTGGCAAATCTTTCCGATCCATTATATCCAAAATTGGTCTCTATAAAGTAGCGGTTGTCGTAGTCATAATTGAACCGGCCAGCCAAGGTAAGATTTCTACTGGGCAGAGAAAGTTGTACCGTGTTGGCATTCCCATCCAAGAATTCACGTGCCGTAAACGCCAATAGTCCCGAAACGGTATGTTTTTCGGCAAAGGTTCTGTGATAATCGGCTGCAAGCTCCATATAAAAAACCGAGTTGTTCACTGCCTTGTGGTCCGGGTCCAACTCCAGGGATTCATCGCCTTCGGAAGTTCTTGTCAATGTATATTCTTCGGTATTGGAATCAAAGGTTGAAACCCTGTAGAAGTAAGGCCTATAGGATCTTCTATTTTCAAAGGAAGAGGTAGTATTGGCATTGCCCAAAAAGCGTGCTGAAAGGCCTGGCAATATAGAGTTTAAGTCTTGCTTGAATTCCAATTGCACCAATGACAACTGACGTCTATAATCGCGATATCCTCTTTGTAACTCCGCATAGGGGTTATACCAAATGGCCCCATTATCCTGGTTTCCACTTTGCCTTGGCCCCAAATCATTACCAAATGTAATATGAGGCACCCCTTGCAAGGAGGCATCAGGTTCCAAAACGGCTGGAAAACGTACCGGACTGGTTCGTACCGCTGCATTATAAATAGCATTACCACCTTGCAATGGACCTCTGTAATCGTCTATTGTAGAGTGCAGCCTTACGATCATTTCGGTATTTTCGTGCAAATCAATATTTATGTTGGACCGCAATACATATTGCTTTAATTTAATGTTATTGGTAAAGCTATTGGTGTCGTCAACTTTCAGCAAACCGTCGTCCGAATTCAATGCTCCTGCAACATAATAGCGCACTTTGTCACCACCACCTCGAACATTGAGATTAATGCGTTGTGAACCGGCCCAATCTTGAAATAATTTATCAAACCAATCAACAGCAGGATAAATATTAGGATTACCGCCTCTAGCAGTACCGGCAATTTTTTCTTCTGTAAAAGTTGGAAAAAGTCCACGTGTCCTATCCGCTTCATTCTGTAACCGCATATGAGTGACGGGATCGGCAAGATCAATTACCGAAACCGGTGAGCTATAGGCATTCTCATATCTTAAATTGACAGCAACCTTACCTTTCACTCCTGTTTTTGTGGTTACCAAAATTATCCCATTGGCTCCACGGGCACCATAAATTGCCGTAGTGGTGGGGTCTTTAAGAACAGAAAAACTCTGAATATCATCAGGTTGTAATCTAGCGAGGTCATCCACGGTTAGTTCAACACCATCTATTAAAATAAGTGGACCATTCTGCCCATTAAACGAGGCTACTCCCCTTACAAAGAACTGGGCATTATCTGCCCCAGGTTCACCGCTCGTCTGATAAGACACCATCCCTGATACCCTTCCTGCAAGTGCCGTTGTTAAGTTACTGGATGGAATTTTAAGCTCCGATGGTGTTATAGAGGTCATGGCACCTACAACGGCTTCTTTCTTTTGAGTACCAAAACCCATCACCACTACTTCATCCAATGCCGAGGCATCCTCGGTTAAAGCGACATTAATTGTTGTTTTTCCCTTAAGGGCAACCTCTTGATTGGCAAACCCTAGATAAGAAAAGACCAGTACCACATTGGCATTGGACACATTGATAGAGAAATGCCCGTCAAAATCTGCGGTCACACCGTTGGTTGTTCCTTTTTCAATGACATTTGCGCCCGGGAGGGGGGTTCCACTGCCATCAGTAATGGTTCCTGAGACGGTCACATCTTGGGCACTTATGGCTTGCAAACTTAGCATTGCCAAAAAGGTTAAAAGATGATAAATTTTTAAATTCATAAAATGGTTGTTTTTGGTTAGTATTTATAACTGTTAGAAAGAGAATTCTTGTTAAATAAATTAGGTAGGTAAAATCATAAAATTTTATACGTATATACTTGTTATTTTAAGTAATATTTATTTTCACACTATCGTTATTAAACTATTACTTATATAATGTTAAATATTTATCATTTTAATAATTTTTTACCAAAATAATATGAATATATAATCTTAACCACCTCAATTATCACAAATAATGACACTTTTTTTCCCTTAATATATTTATTGACACTTTATCATTGAAAATATAGTCTTAGATTAAAAATAAAGGAGTAGATGAACAGAGTTTTACCATTGTAGGTATTTCCTTCCAAACAAAAATAAACCGTATTATTCAGCGTGAACGCAAGCATAGACCCAGGCCAATTAAAGTTTAACATTGTCCGTTAGTTTACTCCTAAAAACGCAACTGTAAATATGTCTTATTTCAACCCAGAATTGATCAACGGCAAATACATCAATTTAAGTTGTTCTAAAATCAAAGGAGTTTATTTCACTGATAGAGATTCTACCCTAAATGCAGAGTTTTATTTTTCTTATTTACATGGCGATGTTACACCATACTATTAATAAGTCCCCCTAAAGTGTTCATTTTACGAATGGATCTATTATACTTTATAAAAAATCATTTCCGTATGCCATGCTATACTTCTTGCCGGGCGGCTAGGTATTACCTTATACCCCGATCTTAGGTTTTGAATAACCTTGCATTTTCCTTAAGGCTGATCCCAAAAAAACTTTTAATGGTTTTAATTTATTATTTCAATATCAGTATACCTATCAGGCTTTCCCCTTTATATTAGGACGGCAAAATTTATAAATAAGTCCCTAGGAGCCAATCTTCTCTTTATTCAGACAATAACTTT
>JBFHGV010000460.1:0-3703 GCA_041582955.1 Arenibacter sp. | reverse complement strand
AGTTTGATCCAGGGGAGGATTATCACCAACGTCGAGATTTAACCCTTTTAAATGGAGGGGGTTTAAAAACCTTACCAGTTCCAGCTACTTTCATAGTCAATACTAATCAAATCATTGAAGCAGCCCATGTTGAGGCAAATTATACCGAAAGGATGGGCCCAAGGGAAATAATAGAGGTTATTGAAAAGATGGTTAATAAGATGTAAAAACCAAGGTATTGTACTATGGAAGGCTTCCATACCAAAATTATACATATACACCCTGTCTTGAGGATTGGTTTCTTCCATCTTCCTAATTTGTTCCATAATTTTTCCCAGAAAGTCCAGGAGTGGAGTTTACTAGGTTGGTGTAGGTTTCTGGTAGGTACATTTTAGTGTTGGAATATATCAATTCACTTAGTAGTCTTCCGCTTCAACAGAATAATTTTTTTCTAGGTATCCAATACGGCCATCCTCGGAAATTGCCTCTACAACAATTAGGTAATCTCCGGGAATGTCCCCATTGTAAAAACTAGCCGAAGCTTTACCATCTTGATCGGTCTTTATACTAGGAGCCCAATGAATCACCGATCTTAGATCCGGTTTTTGACTATCTTCAGCCGGTCTGTCATATTTCGGGGCATAGAATTCCTTCTCAGGGGAGAATATTTCAATAGTAGATTCCATTGTACCCGGTGCAGGTCTGTCGGTACCATGAATGCCCACTCCTCCTTTGGTATAGACAGAAATAATATGGCCTAAAGTAGGAGCTTCCAAGGGATCTGTCTCAGGAAAAACTGTCAGATATTGTTTTACAAAAAATTTGGCGTATTTTATAATTTCCACACTCTCCACGATACCAGGGGGCATTTGGGGAACAAAGTCATATTCCTCTTTAGTGAGTAATTTGCCGTCCACCACCAACAAGGTCGGTTCTCCTCGGCCTCCTATAACGTGGGCCAGCATAAAGCCATCGGAAAATTGCTCTATTGTTACCTGGTCCCCATATTCGAACATAAGGATACTGTACAGCCCGTAGGACCATTTCTTTTCTTTGGAACGCAGTACATCCCCTTCTATGACCACATCAGGTTCCCCGAATTGTTTGTAGGCCTTTTGCCGTTCAGGGGTCAATCGATAGCCCTCGACCACCACCTCGTCCAATTGGGTTACGCCATACAGGGAGTCAAATATCGCCTCCGTTTTTTGCCGCTCCTTCTGAGCCTTTACCACAGCCCGGGCAACGGGATCTACTTGGTCTACAGAAATAATAGGTTCATATTCCACTTTAGGACGGTTGAGGGTATCCATCAAAATGGTATAGTTGGTCTTTTTGCCCTCTTGGTCCTTGCTATTCAGCAATACCTTCATCCGTTTGCCATAGGCATCGTCCAATAAAAAATGGAACCTTCCCATACTATCCGTTTCCTGGGCATAGAAAGAAGGTGCCTCGCCAAAGGTGACCAGGGAGATATCGGCACCATTCACAAGTTCCCTTTTGGGAAAACCCGTACGTAGGGTACCCTTTACTTCAAGTGCCGGTTGGGGCCAATAGAACCTCCCACCCTGCCGCCTTATCGGATGTTTGTAGCGGCGCCACCCTTGGGTCAATAGCAATGCGTCCAGATCGTTGTAGTTAGTTGGCCCATCTTCCCTGAAGTAGTAATCGGGTTCTTCTAATTCTCCCCTTAGTTCAGAAGTCAATAAAAAATAGGAGCGAATGGTCTCTCCCTTCCCCCGATGCCAATGTTCCTTATTTATGGCCAAAATGGATAGATCGGTGGTTGTTGGTGCCGAACCCTTTCCAGAAACCTCAATATCTAGTTTGGTTGCTTCCTTCCGTCCATAATGTTTTTTGTCCGTAGACAGGGAAATATCCAATCGGTCGTGTTCGGATTCGTTAAAGTACAAGCGTTCTGCTACAGGAATTCGTTCTTCGTCCATTAGGGTAAAGACTATGACTCCCTCGGGCAATTTGCTAGACGGCAAGTGGTAAGACAAGCGGCCTTCCCGTAAGGGCCCCTCCATTAAATAATAATCCGTTCCCCTGCAACTGGCCTTTATGAATACGCGGTCGTTCAAATAATTGGATTCCACTTGGATGCGGATCTTATCCTTGGCCCTGCCCACAGATAGGATGCTCCCCTTGGACACTACTTTGGGCAAGGGATAGGTTACTTCGGTTTCTAGGCTGTCCGAATAGACAATTTTTGCACTATAGGTGGAAGTGCTATCGGCCTCCAAAAAGAAAAAACCCATACCCAAATGGTTGCTCTTAAAAGTGGCTACCTTTTGGCCTATGCCATCCAATACCTCGCCTTGGACCATCTTTCCCTTACCATCCACACCTACGGCCTTAAAACCGATTTTGTTACGGAACCCATGGATGATGTCACCACCTTCGGGAAGGAATTGTAAATCTATTGGGGGATTGTTCAGAACTATTGTTTTGGTATGGCGAAGACCTTGGCCAGTGGCCAAGGTGAGGGTAATCCAGTCCAATTTTTCTGGAATTTCGTAATCCAGTGTATATAGATCTCGGGCCTTTCTGTTGACCTTGATCGTATCCTTGTCCTTGCCCCAGTCCAGATATACCTGGACCTGCCGTTCATTATCACTCCCCATTTTTTTTGGCCAGAGCTGCCCTGTTACGTTCCAACGCCCATGCTCTTTTTCCACTACGGACAGTGCCTCAATAGGGGCCTTATCATTGTTTTGAGTTGGAGCATATAGGTCCACATAGGTCTTGAACATGAAATCATCGCCGAAATTACGGTTCCATTGGGTATAGGCGCGGATCAAATAGCGCCCTGTTGGCATGTCCTTGTTGAGTTCAAAAGAACCCGTGCCAATACCTTGGGTAAGTTTCACTAATCTATGTGCTATAATTTGTTCATTGGGTCCGATCAGATCTACATAGAGTACCCGACTTAGGTTGGATGGAATATGGTTTTCCGAGTCGGTTACAATGGCCTTGAACCAAATGTCTTGGTCCATGGCATAGGCATTGGAATGGAGTTGAAGGTATATCTTTTCGGCTATGGATAAATCTATAATGTTGTTGTTATCTTGGGAAAAAATGGGCAGGGATAGCAAAAAATAGTATATTAAATTATACCAAATTTTCATTGTGAAAAACCGCTTTTAAAAATTAAATTACTGTAGTACCGACATACAATTTAGTGATTTTTTTGTTCCTGATCCATCAAAAGATATCATTTGATGTCAAATTAATTCTAGCATAATTTGGGATCAATCCCAAAAGTTGTGTGTGAATTGAAAATAGAATAAGATCTTTGCGGAAAAACGATTGCATTGGAATTATCATTGGACCTAAAAAGGCTTATACGTCCAGAACAATTCATAACCCACTTCGATTTAGCTACCGATAAAACAGAGGAGCTTACTCTCCATATATTTTGAAAAAGGAAGGACACCCCTAAAGAAGAAAAGCCATAAAAGGGTAGATCCAAGCTCCAAAGATAGAGTAAAATGGAGTGTACTTGTAAATGCTGTAACTGGTATTCACTTTGTTTTACTGTCACTATTCACATAGCTAGACATAGTTTTGATCAAATATTGTGTGATATAGCTCCCTTGCAACTTTTGCAATAATTATATAGACACTCATCAGTAACAACAACAATGATGTGTCAATCCAGCTTTATAAGCACCGAAACTGATAGAGCCCCTGAAAATATTGTGAATTTTTGATTCAACTACCT
>JBFHGV010000459.1:0-3705 GCA_041582955.1 Arenibacter sp. | reverse complement strand
CGAGGATGCCCATATTTTTGTCCCAAACCTCCACGCCATGGGACTCATGACCAATAGGGATTTTGACAATTACACCAGCCTCTTTGAGTTAATGGAAACCTTGGTACAACCTCCAGATTTATTGATCTACCTAAGAAGTTCTATTCCTAATTTAGTTAACCAAATACACAATAGGGGCCGTGAATACGAAAACAGTATCTCTATAGATTATTTAAGTAGGCTAAACGAACGCTACGAAGCTTGGGCCCAAAGTTATAGCAAGGGCAACCTTTTAGTAATAGATGTGGACAAACTTAATTTTGTTGATATCCCTGAAGATTTGGGATTGGTAATCAACAAGATCGATGCGGAAATAAACGGCTTGTTCTAAGACGCCCAACTCCTCTACTCCCAATAAGGAAAACTGAGTACAACCCTATAAAAAGGCACAGCCCAAGCTTGTGCCTTTTCTTTTGTTCTTATAAATGCCATGAGGCGGGCCACAACCCTATCAAAATTACCCCGGCCACAATGGCTATCCCAAAGGAAATGGCAATCCAACGCCCCAACTCCTTACTACCCAACATCCGAGCCAAAACCCCTTTAAAAGCTAGATTGGACAGTGAGGCCAATAAGATAAGTCGCCAACCTGTAGAGCTATCCAATGTACCGGTATTAATAAGCTGGGAAAGGGAAAGCGTAATAGCATCCACATCGGTCAATCCACTAATGATTGCCACTAGATATAAGGCCTCGTTGCCAAATTCCTCCTTGGCAAATGCAACGGCCAAAAGAATAGCCCCATAAAGCAAGCCAAAAACCAAGGCGCTTTTAAATTGAGCAGGATTACTAGGCTCTGGCATACTATCGTCTCCAGATTCCTTATTAATACTGTAAAACAATCCAAAGCATATAATGGCCATCACAACAAATTGCAACATCAGCGGCAAAAGCATAACGGGAATTTTATCGGGTACAACAACCCCCACTTCCACCATTACCCTGACCAGGGCTATTGTAGAGGCGGTAGTGATAACAAAAGCGGCCATTTTACTTATGGAAACCGTATCGGTAGTCTTCCTTGCATAACTAACAGTAGTAGCCGTACTACTGATTAAACCTCCCAAAACCCCATTGGAGATAATCCCAACTTTTCTCCCAACAAACTTGTAAATAAAATACCCTATAACACTTAGCCCAACAATAAGCGTTATCATCCACCATATGTTCCTAGGGTTCAAGACTTGATAGGGACCAAAGGTTTTATTAGGCAAAATGGGCAGTATCACCAATGAAATCCCTGCAAAGGTCATTATGGCGGCGAAGTCCTTTTCCTTTAACTTATCTATTATACCATGAAGACTTTCCTTTACATAGAGCAATACGGACATTGAAGCCCCAATTATAACACCAACCACTCTATCGCCCACCACTAGGTAGGCTCCAATTGCAAACATGATCAAGGCAGCAACCTCGGTAGTCTGGCCAATATCCGGATCACTAAATGCCTTTAATTTTATAATATTGGCAACAACCAACAGGGCAGTGACCGCCAGTCCCAGAATTGGAAGTATAAAAGGGTTTTGAAAGTCCCTGGTCAAGAAACCGGCCAATACACCCAAAATAGCGATCAGGGTAAAGGTTCTTACACCGGCCATTTGGTTATTTACCTTTTGACGCTGCAACCCTACCAAAAGACCTAAACCAAATGCAATGCCCAAGGTGGTTAAATCATGATAATCCATATACAATCCATATTACCCACAAAAAATGTAAAAACCCCGATTGACGGGGCTTTTAAATATAATACCAAATTATTTGTTCTGCAACTTACTTCTGAATCTCAATTTTATCGATCACTATTTTTTCACCCTTATCACCAGCTTTAGATGTACTGTTACCAAATGCCTCCAACTGGGCCTTTACCTCTTGTGCCGTACCTTTAAATCTCCTTTCGTGCGTTGCAGCCTGGCCGTTTACCGTTGAGGTATATGTTACAACCGCCTGGGCCAAATCTGTTGATTCTACTTGCATCTGCACTTCAACCTCTTGATTGGTCATCCCAAGTCCAGTGGTGTGTCCTCCCAATATAGGTGCTATTACCAGCCCTATAAGACAGGTAAGTTTAATCAATATATTCATAGAAGGCCCAGAGGTATCCTTAAACGGATCTCCAACCGTATCACCAGTTACCGCAGCCTTATGGGCATCCGACCCCTTATAAGTCATTTCCCCATTGATTTCCACGCCTGCTTCAAAGGATTTTTTGGCGTTGTCCCATGCACCACCAGCGTTGTTTTGGAATATAGCCCAAAGTACTCCCGAGACGGTAACACCGGCCATATAACCTCCCAACATTTCGGCAATCAATTGATTGTCATTCCCATATACTATTTTTCCAAGGATTACAATAGCGATAGGGAATCCAATGGTCAAAATTCCCGGCAACATCATTTCCCGCAAGGCCGCCTTGGTAGAAATATCCACACATTTTGCATAATCTGGCTTCCCAGTACCTTCCATAATCCCGGGAATTTCCTTAAATTGTCTACGTACTTCGTACACCATGTCCATAGCCGCCTTCCCCACAGAATTCATGGCCAAGGCCGAAAAAACCACTGGGATCATCCCACCTACAAACAACATAGCCAATACAGGCGCCTTAAAGATGTTGATTCCATCTATTCCGGTAAAGGTCACATAAGCTGCAAATAATGCCAAGGAGGTCAATGCTGCCGATGCAATAGCAAAACCTTTTCCTGTGGCTGCCGTGGTATTTCCTACAGAATCCAATATATCGGTACGTTCCCTCACAATAGGATCTTGTTCACTCATTTCGGCAATACCTCCTGCATTATCGGCAATAGGTCCAAAGGCATCAATAGCCAACTGCATGGCCGTAGTCGCCATCATTGCAGATGCCGCTAAGGCCACCCCATAAAAACCGGCAAAGGCATAAGATGCCCAAATAGCTGCAGCAAACAAAAGAACTGTAGGGAAGGTAGAGATCATACCAGTTGCCAAACCGGCAATAACATTGGTCCCCGCACCTGTACTGGACTTTTGAACTATGGCCAGCACCGGTTTGGTCCCCAAGCCCGTATAATATTCGGTTACAGAAGAAATCACCCCTCCTACCAACAAACCAATTACGGTTGCATAAAATACCCGAATGGATGAAATATCTTTTAAGCCTTCACCAAAAAACTCCATTTGCATGGTTTCGGGCAACATGTATTTTACCAGCGCAAAGCAGGTGATCAAAGTTAGACCTATAGACACCCAGTTACCTACATTTAAGGCGCCTTGTACCTGTTTTTCTTTGGCATCATTACTACTTATTTTAACCAACATGGTTCCAACAATTGAAAACAATATCCCAAAACCAGCAATGGCCATGGGCAACAAAATGGGTCCAATACCACCAAAAGCATCTTCTATGGCTCCGCCCATATCCTTAATAACATAGTTTCCAAGAACCATGGCAGCCAATACGGTAGCCACATAGGATCCAAATAAATCTGCTCCCATACCGGCCACATCCCCTACATTGTCCCCTACATTATCAGCAATGGTAGCAGGGTTTCTTGGATCATCTTCCGGTATACCGGCCTCAACTTTCCCCACTAAATCTGCACCTACATCGGCAGCCTTGGTATAGATACCACCACCCACTCTAGCGAACAATGCTATAGATTCTGCACCAAGTGAAAATCCGGCCAATGT
>JBFHGV010000458.1:0-3720 GCA_041582955.1 Arenibacter sp. | reverse complement strand
TTCAATCTGGTGGAAAATCAAAACTATCGGCTATCTTCCACGGCTTCCTCTTACTTATTTCCGTAATTCTTATTCCAAAACTATTGAATATGATTCCGCTATCTGTATTAGCGGCGATTCTGTTTATCGTAGGATTTAAACTGGCCAAACCAGCACTTTTTGTTAAAATGTACAAAATGGGATGGAAACAGTTTGTGCCGTTTACGGTTACCGTAGTTGGTATTATTTTTACAGATCTGCTAATTGGCATCAGTCTAGGGCTTGCCGTTGGCATAGTAGTGATCCTATTGAAAAACTACCAGAACTCCCATTTTCTTCATATTGAAGATGTAAGCAACGGTAAACACAAAATAAAAATGACGCTTGCCGAGGAGGTAACCTTTTTTAACAAAGGAGCCATTCTTAAAGAATTGGACAGCCTGCCAAGGGACACCTATTTAGAGATCAATTTATTGAAGACCAGATACCTTGATGCCGACATCATTGAAATTCTGGACGATTTTTCCGTGAAAGCCAAGGAACGCAATATAGATATTCAACTGATCTCCAAACGTGGTATAGTAGAAAACCCAAGCAGTTTTACCGAATTCTTTAAAACAAGACCAAAATCCAAATTAAGTTTAAGCTAATGGATCTTGAAAGAAACAAACAGCATATAGCTGTAATCACGGATCTGGAGGATGACATGTCATGCCTTCTTAAAAGCGCTGTTAGTTTGGCTAAAATGATAGGTGGGGAAATTGAGGTTTTAAGCGTAACAAATCCCACCGCAGTTATTGGGAAAGACAACCAATTATCTGCCATGCGCTCTATTAACCAAAACTATATTCTCAAGGACAAGCAAATTAAAAACATTGTCCTGCCTATAATGGAAAAATATAGTATATCCATTAATTATTCCAGTACTTTTGGAAATATAAAAAGTGAAATTGAAAGATACCTTAACACAAATAAACCCGACATTTTGGTTTTGGGCAGAGGTAAAAGCAAACCTTTTAGAACGGCTGACGACAGGATTATCAACTTTGTACTAAGTATATTTGAAGGTACGGTATTGATTGTTTCACCCAACAAAGGTCTTGAACCCGGCAAAAAGATAGGTATAGGCTCCCTGAATTGTTCCGAAGCGGCCTTTGCCACCTCGTTTACCGAAGACCTCTTTTTTAATGCGAACAGCAACTTAAAGTCGTTCAATTTAATGGGTACTACAGATATTGAACAAGGAGTAGATAATGTTTTAGGGCGAAAGACCATCAACTATGTTTTTAATCACAGTGAGAATACCGTGAAAAAACTTCCCGACTATCTAACAAAAAGTAAAATTGATCTTTTATTTATGGAAAGAACAAAAAGGGAAAAAATAAGACTGTCCAAGCCTATAAGTACCTATGATATGGTTAGGAAATCTGATATAAATCTTTTAATAATAGGGAAATCAAACGCCTATTACAATTACAATACCAATTTAAAAATAGCTTAATTTAAATAAATACATATGAAAGCACATACAAGAGAAACACAAGCCACAATGACCCCTGAAAAGGCGATGCAATTTTTGACTGAGGGCAACCAGCGGTTTCAAGACAACCTAAAGGCCAATAGAAACCTTCTTGAACAAGTAAATGACACCAGCGAAGGTCAATTTCCGTTCGCTACCATTTTGAGCTGTATAGACTCCAGAGTTTCAGCTGAATTGGTCTTTGACCAAGGCCTTGGTGATATTTTTAGCATTAGAATAGCGGGCAACTTTGTAAACGAGGATATTTTAGGAAGTATGGAATTTGCTTGCAAACTTGCCGGAACAAAACTAATAGTTGTTTTGGGCCACACAAGCTGTGGTGCTGTAAAAGGCGCATGTGACCACGCAAGATTGGGCAACCTTACCGCCCTTATCAACAAGATTGAGCCAGCAGTGGAAGCAGTTAAAGAACCAGCTGATGAGAGTTTAAGAAATTCCAAAAACCTGGAATTTGTAGATAAAGTTGCCGAAAAGAACGTAGAATTGACCATTGAAAATTTACGTAAACAAAGCCCTGTTTTGGCCGAAATGGAAGACAAAGGGGAAATAAAAGTAGTTGGTGCCATGTACGATGTTTCTAATGGCAAGGTTGTTTTTTACGAATAAACACCTCATATTACAAAAGGCCAATGTTGCCACATTGGCCTTTTGATTATTGAAACCAAGGATTGGTTTCTAGCATACACTAAACCTAGTACTAAATTCAATATTATGAAAAATCTATTTTCAAATTTTAGAGGAGACCTTTTTGGAGGAATCACAGCTGGTATCGTTGCCCTTCCATTAGCCTTGGCTTTTGGTGTAAGTTCTGGACTGGGACCAAGTGCCGGACTTTACGGCGCCATATTTATCAGTTTCTTTGCTGCGCTTTTTGGCGGTACCAACACACAGATTTCTGGTCCCACGGCTCCAATGACCGCTGTAAGTATGGTCGTTATTGCCGGGATCGTAGCCCTAAATGACGGAAGTATAGAAAAGGCACTTCCCGCCATTCTTCTAGTATTTTTATTGGCCGGCCTTATGCAAATTGGCCTTGGTCTTTTGGGGATCGGCAAGTACATTCGCTATATCCCCTACCCGGTGGTTTCCGGTTTTATGACAGCAATTGGGGTAATTATATTGGTTACTCAAATTCTTCCCGCTGTAGGCTATTACCCAAAAGAAGATGAGGAGTTTGTATCCCAATACAAACCAATGGCCGAGGAAATTATATTGGAAAACATTTTAAAGGAAGAGGCTGGCGAAGGCATTCTGGTTCTGGAAGATTTTGAAGAAACCATCAAGCGTTCCGAAACCATTACCCAAGATGACATATTAAAAGAAGCAGGTACTTTGGCCAAAAGTGAAGCCTCAGGGGTTTTTGGGACCATAAAAGTTCTTCCCAGGGCAATGCAAAACATCAATTGGCTAGAGCTTATCCTAGCCCTAGCAACAATAGCCATTATTTACGGCTTTAAAAAAATTACAACTACCATTCCAAGTGCCTTGGTAGCCTTAATCGTTGTTTCTGGCGTGGCATACGGATTTGGACTCAACTATCGCCCTATTGAAGAAATTCCCAGCGGATTCCCCATCCCTAACTTTGATATTTTTACCGGTTTTAAACTTAATTCGGTAACACCATATATATTCACCGCTTTGACCTTGGCCCTGTTAGGAGCCATAGACTCCTTATTAACTTCTGTTGTAGCGGACAACATGACCAAAACCAAGCACAAGCCCAACACAGAGCTTGTAGGCCAGGGTATAGGTAACAGTATAGCTGCTCTTTTTGGAGGAATCCCTGGAGCAGGTGCCACCATTCGTACCGTAGTAAACATAAACGCAGGTGGTAAGACCAAGCTATCTGGTATGATCGCAGGTGTTCTGCTTTTAGTCATTCTCCTGGCCTTAGGCCCCGTTGCATCACAAATTCCTGCCGCGGTACTTGCCGGTATCCTGGTTACAGTAGGTATAGGTGTAATGGACTACAAGGGATTGAAAGCCATACCAAGTCTACCCAAAGATTTGAATATTGGCCCAATTAAATTTAGCTCTGAAGTAGTAATAATGCTTGTGGTACTTGTACTTTCTTCTGTATGGAATTTGGTTTATGCAGTTGGCGTAGGTCTAGTTATAGCCTCCTTAATGTTCATGAAAAAAATGGGCGACCTTACCGCGGAAAGGTCAGATGTAAAAACCTTGGTACATGAAAAGGGATG
>JBFHGV010000457.1:0-3722 GCA_041582955.1 Arenibacter sp. | reverse complement strand
TCTGCTATTTAGGAGCCCAATTAGTAAAACAAGAAGTGTTATAGAAGGGAAGAGCACCAAAAAAGGAAAACCAGATGGAATAAAGGTAGTTTCAAATACCCACCAGGCAAGAAGCTGGCTACTTACCAAGGATAATAATATTCCAGAAAGTGCCCCCAAAACACCTAAATACAGATATTCCAAGGCTACTATTTTCAATATTTGTTTGGTCTGGGCCCCTATTGTCCTTAGCAGAACACTTTCCCTTATTCGCTGATATTTACTGGTTCTTACGGCACCTAATAGCACAATAATACCTGTGAGAATGCTAAAAAATGCCATAAAATTAATTATCCAGGAAATTTTGTTCAATAAGCCTTCTATTACCGATAATATCTGCCTTAAATCCAATATGGAAACATTGGGAAAGGCCTTGACCAGTTCTCGCTGTAAGTTGGCCGAATCTTCCTCATTGGCTACTTTGGTTGTAAGCACCCTAAATTGAGGGGCCTCCTCTAATACGCCCAAGGGAAAAACAATTGAAAAATTAGGCTGCATCCTACCCCAATCCACAGCTCTAATACTCCCTACAACGGTGTTCAGAATTAACCCCTGAACGTTAAAGGTTAATTTGTCCCCTACTTCTACCATGGCATCCCTAGCAAAATTATCACTTATAGAAATTGGTATGCTCTGCCCCTGGGTGGCACTGGATACCCATTTACCAGAATTCAATTGTTCTGAGGAAATAAGGCTATCCCTATAAGTTGCCCTAAATTCATGGTTTAAGATCCAGTTGCGGATATTGGTGGTTGAATCTTTTCGAATGGTATTCACCGCTATGCCATTAATACTATTGACCCGCATGGTAACAATAGGAATATCACTTAAAACGGGAATACCTTTATCTTGAATAGTAGCGGAAATGGCCTGCTTTTGCCCTGTTTGGACATCCAATAGAATCATATTAGGGCTATTGTTTTGCTGTCCCAGAGACGACTTTGCCAAAAGAAAATCCTTGGTAAAATAGAGAGTGCTAATCAAAAATGTTCCTATACCTATGGCGAGGACCAAGGTCAAGGTTTGATTGTTGGGTCTAAAAAGATTTAATAAACTGTGTCTAGCCCCAAAACTCCATGAGGTGGGAAAAAACTTTTTTATTAAGCTCATTACTCCAGATGCTACTCCTGTGAGAATAGAAAAGGTAACGATTATTCCCGCCATAAAAGCAAGTGAATATTTCCAATTCTTTAGTAATAAAAAGGAGAATAATAATAGGAAAATCAAAATAGCACCCATCACCAACAAGCCCCATTTTTTAGATTTTTCCCTTGTCACCTCCTGTATCCTTAAGGCCTGTAAAGGTGATACGTACAACGTACTGGTCAATGGGTATAGGGCAAACAAAACAGACATTGACAATCCCAGTAACAGCCCCATGACAATAGCTTGGGGAGCCATATACAATTGTACATCTACAGGGAGTAGCCCTTCAAGAAGCAAGGGAAATAGCTGTTGTAAAACTAGACCAAAAAAAGTTCCAATAACACCACCCAACAAACCAAGTGCCGCTATTTGTAGAAGGAAAATCAAAAACGTTTGTTTTTTGGTTGCCCCAAGGCATTTTAAAACGGCAACGGATCGCAACTTCCCTTTAATGTAAATATTTATGGCACTGGCTATCCCTACACATCCCAACAATAAAGCTATAAAGCCCACAAGATTTAAGAATTTTCCAAAATTGGTATACCTACGGCCTAAACTGGCACTAGTTGAAGAGTGGGTGTCCAAATCTGCACCTTCCGCATCCAATTGTGGGTCCACTATCTTTTCCAATTTTTTAAGATCCGTATCGGGATTGGCTACAAAATAAAACTCGTATTCCAACCTACTCCCTTTTTGGATCAATCCTGTTTTTTCAATAAATTGATAAGGGATCAATACTGGCGGTGCCACCGAACTAAAAATACCCGAGCTCCCTGGTATTGAATGCAAAGCTCCCAATATGGGAAAGGTAAGGTCTCCTACTTTTATACTATCCCCTACTTTTAGATCGTATTGTACCATTACGGTAGCATCTACCAGTGCAGCACCTTGTTCTTGAAAAGTAGAAGCAGCTGAGGTTGGGGTGGTTTGCAGGCTTCCATAAAACGGAAAAGGTCCGTGTAACCCCCTGACCTGAACCAGTTTGGATTCTCCAGAACGAGGAAATGCGGCCATTGAAGGAAATTTTATTTCTTTGGCGTCAGCACCCCCAAGGGAGTCCATGACTTCCTGTACCCTGGCATTGGGTGGATTTTTACTATCCACAATAAAATCGGCTCCCATCAGGGTTTTGGACTGTGTATTTATATTTTTTTTCAGATTATCACCAAAAGACTGTATAGATACCACCGCCGCTATACCCATAGTTATGGAGGCCATAAAAAGCATTAACTTTCGGCTACTGGCCTTGCCGTCTCTCCAGGCCATTTTTAAGAGCCATGGAAAACCAGCTTGGGAAGGGAGTTCTTTATTTGTCACAGTACGGCAGTTTTTTGATTAGCAATAATCCTACCTCCCTTTAAACTTAAAATATGCTGGGTCATTTCGGCCAATTCCAGGTCGTGCGTTACAATGATCAATGTTGTCCCTGCATCGGCATTGAGTTGAAAAAGCAATTGAATTACCTTCTCTCCTGTTTCTGCATCCAAATTGCCGGTAGGCTCATCGGCAAAAAGAACGGAAGGGTTATTGGAAAATGCCCTAGCCAAGGCCACTCGTTGCTGTTCTCCCCCAGAAAGTTGGGAGGGGTAGTGATGATAGCGATTTTCCAACCCTACCTTGGACAAGAGTTCCTTAGCTTTATTTACGGCATTTTTATCCCCTTGTAATTCTAATGGAATGGCCACGTTTTCTACAGCGGTAAGGGTTGGCAGGAGCTGAAAATCTTGGAATACAAATCCTATATTTTTATTCCTTAAAACAGCCCTGTCGTCTTCATTTAGGCTGCCAATGTCAGTACCACACAATGATACCGTTCCAGAATCTGGCTGGTCCAAGCCGGCACATAGTCCCAATAAGGTGGTTTTTCCGCTACCGGAAGGTCCAACAATGGAAAAAGTGGCCCCTTCTTCTACATCAAAAGAAATATCTTCCAAAACAGTGAGCTTTTTGGATCCACTACTATAGACCTTCCCCAAATTATGAACGTTTAATATCTTTGTCATAAATTTATAAATTGAAACTTTTCACAAAAGATCAAAATAAGGAAATCATTTTGATTTTAAACCAATATCCCATGCGAACCCTGTTAAACTTTTGCTATTTATTTTTAGTCTTATGCGCGTCCTGCGGCAATTTGTCCAATAAGAAGGCTGATCCGAATGATAATCAGGTTAATGGCAGTACAAGTATAGAGCAGCTAACCACATCTAAAAAAGTAATCATGTTCTTTGGAAATAGTCTAACTGCAGGAATGGGACTTGACCCCAATGAACCTTTCCCTGCCTTAATACAGCAAAAAATAGATTCAATGGGTTTGGCCTATCAAGTTGTGAATGCAGGCCTAAGTGGGGAGACTACTGCAAGTGGCAAGAATAGGGTAAGTTGGGTGTTAAATGAAAATGTAGAGATCTTTGTTTTGGAATTGGGGGCCAATGATGGGTTACGGGGTATTCCTCTAGAAGAAACAAGAAGCAATTTACAGGATATAATAGATGTAGTTAAACAAAAAAGGCCCAATGCGGCCATTGTTCTGGCTG
>JBFHGV010000456.1:0-3729 GCA_041582955.1 Arenibacter sp. | reverse complement strand
GGAGCTGCAGTTACGTGTTGAGAAACTGCATCGGAAATGGACAAAGGAACAAGAATATCTTCCTCCGCCAAAAACAGGAAGGCTGGCCAATATAGATGCTGCCCTAATAGTAACCCCTCCGGCCGGTATGGAGGTGGGCTATGTGCCAATTGCCACAAAACAGGGTTGGGAGGAATAATGAACGGGCAATAACTAATTAAGGAACGGGATAGGGAAGACCAAGGATATTGGAGGAGGTTAAGCTTGTCTCAGTATGATTTGGCCTTACATTTCTAAGGTCTTTAGGACCGGAATAGCCTAAAAAAAATATCGGGGCATATAATGGCCTTGCACCTATTCTAAACAAAGAAAAAAGGATTTTGCAAAATAGATATTTAAATAAATAACAGACATGAAGAGAACAAGTAGCATAGCAATGTATTTAATAATTTGCATTGGTGTCTTATCATCCTGCAAGGACAAGAGCACTAAGGAAACGGTTGTCACCAAGGCCAAGAAACCAAATATAGTCTTTGTGCTTGCGGACCAATGGAGGGCCCAGGCCACGGGCTATAATGGGGACCCCAACCTGGTTGGCAAGACACCTAACCTGGACCAACTGGCGGCTCAGGGCGTAAACTTTAAAAATGCTATTTCAGTCACACCTGTTTGTACCCCATTTAGGGCGGCATTCCTAACAGGGCAGTATCCAACCACTACAGGTATGATTTTTAATGACCTGCATCTACCTGAGGAGTCCGTTACCTTGGCGGAACTATTTAAAGATGCTGGTTATAAAACTGGCTATATAGGCAAATGGCATCTTGACGGTATGGGAAGATTTGACTATACCCCGCCAGAAAGAAGGCAAGGTTTTGATTATTGGAAGGCCTTGGAATGCTCCCATGATTACAACAACCTAGTTTATTATGAAGGGAACAATAGTGAAAAGAAAAAATGGGAAGGCTATGGTCCATACGCCGAGACCCAGGATGCCATTTCCTATATTCAGAAAAATGCCAAAGAGGAAGATCCTTTTCTTATGGTTCTTGCTTGGGGAGCTCCACACTTCCCCCATGCCAGTGCTCCCAAAGAATTTCAAGAGCAGTTTAGTGAGGATGATATAATTCTCCGAGCTAATGTTACGGACGACAAGAGCGCCATAGCCAAAAAGGAAGCAGTGGGCTATTATTCCCATATCCTTGCCTTGGACAAGTGCATTGGCGATTTGGAAAAAGCAATTGAGGCAGCCGGAATTTCTGAAAATACCATTATAGTTTTTACTTCCGATCATGGCGAAATGCTGGGTTCTCATGGTGTTCGACCCAAACAAAAACAAGTGCCCTGGGCAGAATCGGTGCGGATACCTTTTCTTTTGAAGTATCCGGCTCTTTTTGGAAATAAGAAGATAGAAGTGGAGGCCCCTATCAACGTTCCGGACATTCTTCCAACACTTTTGTCCCTTGCCGATTTGCCAGTGCCAGAATTTGTTGATGGTGAGAGTATGGTGGAAGTGATCAAAAATCCTGAGCTTAAAAAGGACAAAGCAACACTGGTTATGAACGTTTCACCCTTTGCGGGCAAGTCCGATGAATACAGGGGTGTATACACTAGCCGTTATGCCTATGTGAAAACATTGGATGGTCCATTATTTCTGTTCGACAACGAAAAGGATACGCTCCAAATGAACAACCTGGTCAATAAACCAGAATATAAGGAATTGCAGGAAGAAATGGAGGTTAGCCTACAAAGGGAGTTACAAAAAATAGGCGACGAATTTAAACCAAGACAGTATTATATTGATAAGTGGAATTATAAATTAAATTCTGCAGGATATATAGATTATGGCAAAGATGCGAAACCCCAAGGGCCTAAATTGAACAATTAGGGATCCTGCTTGGAATCACATCGCGATTTTTTTCCTATTAAAAGTAGAACCCACCTCAATCCAGGTGGGTTCTGCTTTTTTTAATAGTAATGTTGTTGGAGGAACTTGCTTTTTGGCAGACTGCTGGAGTGGAGGTATGTCAGATGGATAGGAGTGGAGGTATGTCAGGTCGGGCCTGCCTACCGGAAGACAGGCGGAGTCGAGACCGCATCTCTTTAAAATAATAGTCTAATACATTTCAACTGCCTCTAGGAACTATGGTAGTCACTTCGACAGAGTCCTTTTTCAGGACGACGAGAAGTCGCACATACTAGGCAGGAGCCACTTGTGTGATTTAGCTCGTGGCATACTTATTTTCGGGGCATTCGTGAACCAAAGGTTTAGCTGCGCTAAATGCTTGGTTACTCATATGCATTCGAAATGACTCTTCGGCAACTTTCAATATTCGACTACTGTCAGGTCGAGCCTACTTATCGGCAGACAGGCGGAGTCGAGACTTCATCACCTTAAAATATTGGCTAATGCCTTTGGACTCCGCTAATAAGTCAGCATTAATAAATGTTTATCTTGATTAAAGCTACTGAATAACCAAAGGTATTTATATGCTCTATTAAAGTACAATAATGCTTTCCAATGTAAAAAGAAACCAGGCTTGATACTGGGCAAGGCATTATCTATTTTATTTTGGTCATAACCGTATAAAAGGGTTTAATATATCCGCCATTTTTGCCCGTTATTATAGGTACTAGTTTGGTAGGACCTTTTGGGAGTGCTATATTTTTTATGTCTATAATACCTTCGGCCAACTCACTAAAGTCTCTTTTTATTTCCAATTCCCCAATAGTTAATGTTAAGGCAATCTGGGATAATCGCTTGCGGCCCAAATTTATTTGGATATCGTAATTTCCCGCCTCTGTGGCTTCTATTTCCCATCCGGCAATATCTGCCCCCAAGACTTGGTTTTTCTCAAATACAGCATCGTTTAAATTCAGTACAGAAGGCTTTTCATGAACTGTTCCTATAATTGCTGGCTGTGCTTTTATAAAGTTGGGGGAATTGGTCATTTCATCAAACCAAGTATCCAATTCATTTTTTAATTTTTGGGCTGCCAAAGTGTTGGTGCCTACTATGTTGTTTTGTTCATATGGGTCATCCTTAATATTGAAAAGTTCAAACTGCTCTATTCCTGCTGTTTTTGTAGTATTTCCAACTAGTTTGTATTGATCCTTTCTAATGGAGATGTTCTCATATCTTTCCGGTCCGCCACGTACCCAACTACGTAGCAGGCTGCGATTGTCCAAACTAGAATTTTCATTGGATAATAACGGGACTAGGCTTTTTCCGTCAATAGTTCTATCGGTGGGCAATTGACCTTGGCATAGATCTGCCAGGGTAGGTAGTACATCATAATGGGCTGCAGGAGTTTTAATATCCTTGTTGCCTTTAAACTTGGAAGGAAGCCTCCAGAAACTTGGAACCCTAACCCCACCTTCGTATACGAATGATTTTCGGCCCCGCATACCGGCGATATATCGATCGTGTTGAGGACCATTGTCTGTCATAAATATGACCAAAGTATTTTCTTCCAACCTTAAATCTTCCAATTGCTGAAAAAGTCTTTTTAGGTTGTCGTCTATATTGGTTACCATAGCATACACCTTTCTGGCATTTTCCTTCATGCGTTCGTCCATTTCCGGGAAAGGTCTTCCGTCATTTTCGAAACCGGTGGAAGGATCAATATCCTTATAGCGATCATAGTACTCCTGGGGTACTTGTAATGGGGCATGTGGCGCGTTGTAGGACAGGTACAGGAAAAATGGCTGTTCTTTGTTGGCCTCTACAAAGTCCATGGCTGCCTCCGT
>JBFHGV010000455.1:0-3730 GCA_041582955.1 Arenibacter sp. | reverse complement strand
TGCTGGCCGTTAACTCTCCTTTTACCACGTAAGAAGCAAAGATATTCCCCATGGTACTGTCTTCCCAACCTGGGCATACTATGGGCAGATTCTTCTCGGCTGCGGCATACATCCAAGAATCTTTTAAGTCTATCTCATAGTATTGCTCCAATACTCCGGAAAGCAATAACTTGTACATAAACTCATGCGGCAAATACCGTTTTCCGGCATCTTCGGCCTCTTTCCAGATTTTAAATATATGCTCTTGGAGTCTTCGGAAGGCCTCATGTTCAGGGATACAAGTATCCGTAACCCTATTTAAACCCTTCTCCAACAAATCCCATTCATCCTGAGGGGTTAGATCCCTATAATTGGGAACCCTTTTATAATGCGAATGGGCCACAAGATTCATAATATCCTCTTCCAGATTGGCCCCGGTACAGGATATGATGTGCACTTTATCCTGACGGATCATCTCGGCAAAGATCTTGCCCAATTCTGCCGTACTCATAGCCCCTGCCAAGGAGACCAACATCTTGGAACCTTGGGCCAACTGATCTTCATATCCTTTGGCAGCATCCACTAATGCCGCTGCATTAAAGTGTAAATAGTATTTTTCTATAAAATTTGAGATTTCTCCCTTAGACTTCGTCATCTTCGAATTTTAAATTGTTATTGCCTCCCACTTTGGAATCCACATCATAAGTATTGTCGTATTCATCCTCTACGGCCTCACCCATAAATTTATAACTTAACATTTTGTAATACAATTTCGCCGCTAGGAAATCTGAGGACTTATCCACCTCATTGGGACAAAGTTCCACGATATCAAACCCAACAACATTCTTATCCTGGAACACTTGTTTTAAAAACTCCAAGGTCTCATAATAGAACAGCCCTCCTGGCTCCGGGGTCCCGGTAGAAGGCATTATGGAAGGATCCAATGCATCCAGGTCCAAAGTTATAAATACATTGTCCGTCATAAGGTCTATTACCTTATCCGTCCAGTAGTCATCTGCTACCATATCATGGGCAAAGAATGTTTTCTCCTCATCCATAAAGGTTTTCTCTATGGCATCCATGCTGCGGATGCCTACCTGAATAAGGTTGGTAGTCTGGCTCGCCTCATGAACGGCACAGGCATGATTAAAATTTGTGCCATCATACGACTTCCTAAGATCTGCATGGGCATCTATGTGCAGCACGGTAAGGTTGTCAAAACACTCGTTAAAAGCCCTGATCGTACCAATGGAAATAGAGTGTTCCCCTCCAAATACCGTAACAAACTTATTTTTCTTGATATACTCCTTGGTAGTCTTGTGAACGGCATTCACCATAGCTTCTGGAGAACTGTCCTCTTCTATGGCATTGGCCAGATATACTCCCTGTTGATACACCTCCGTATCGGTTTCGATATCATAGAGTTCCATATTTTCCGAAGCCTTTAAAAACGCCTCCGGACCTTTGTCAGCACCTTTTCCCCAGGTACTGGTTCCATCATAGGGCACAGGTATTAAAACTACCTTTGCCTTTTCCAATTGCGCAAACTCGTCTGGTATGCCAGCGTAATTGTTAGTTGTGTTCATTTTATTAAAGTTTATTGGTTTTTATAGGTTAGATTTAATCAGTTTCCCATCGCTCTCCTTTTCTGGAGCTTTACCCTTTGCGTTCATGTCGTATCCTAAAATCTTAAGCAGATCCTCTGCCTTCTGTTGTTCACTAAATAATTTGGTCGTTATATTTCCATTTTCGTCCTTATCTATCAAAATATGCTTGGGGTGGGGTATCAGGCAATGCTGCAAACCTCCATAACCACCAATGGTCTCCTGATACGCCCCGGTATTAAAAAAACCTATGTACAATGGCTTGTCCCTTTTGTACTTGGGCAAATAAATAGCGTTCATATTTTGCTCACTATTGTAATAGTCATCGCTGTCACAGGTGAGCCCTCCTAGCAATACACGCTCGTATTCATCATTCCATCTATTTATGGCCAACATAATAAAACGTCTATTAATGGCCCAGGTGTCTGGCAAAGTGGTAATAAATGATGAGTCGATCATATTCCACTTTTCACGATCGTTCTGCTGCTTTTGATAAAGTATCTCGTATATGGCACCACCACTTTCCCCTACGGTAAAACTCCCAAATTCCGTAAAAATATTGGGCACGGGCACATCTGCTTCCCCACAGGCTATATTGATCTGATTGATGATCTCATCTATCATATACTGATAATCATAATCAAAGGCCAGGGAATTCTTTATAGGAAACCCACCTCCAATATTAAGGCTGTCCAGGGAAGGACATATTTTCTTAAGCCTGATGTAGACCTTGAGACACTTAAGCAGTTCGTTCCAATAATAGGCATTGTCCCTAATCCCGGTATTAATGAAAAAGTGTAACATTTTTAATTCTATCTGATCATTATCCCTGATCTGATTCTCATAAAAAGGTACAATATTTTTATAGCCAATTCCCAAACGGGAGGTATAAAACTCAAATTTGGGCTCCTCCTCTGAAGCAATCCTAATTCCCACCTTAAACGTATCGTCAATAGCGCTGGTAAGCAAATCTATTTCCTCATAGTTATCTATGATAGGGATGCAGTTCTGATGACCGCTGTTTATTAAATTGGCAATATTGGCAATGTACTGATCCCTTTTAAATCCGTTGCAAATAATATAGGTATTGTCCTTGATCTGCCCTTTTTCCTTTAGCTGCTCTACAATATTAATATCAAAGGCAGAAGAGGTTTCTATATGAATGTCGTTTTTTAGGGCCTCATGCAGTACCGGCTTAAAATGAGAACTCTTGGTACAATAACAATAATGGTACTTCCCTTTATAGTTATTCTTCTCCATGGCTATTCTAAACCATTCCTTTGCCTTGTTAATATTTTCGGATATTTTGGGCAAATAGGTAAACTTTAGAGGGCTGCCGTATTGTTCTACCAATTCCATAAGTGGAATACCATGAAACTTCAAGTGCTCACCATCCAAAGAGAACTCCTCTTGAGGAAAATAATAGGTTTGATCTATTAGATTAATATATTTTGTGTTCATTTTATTAATTCTATGTATGTAAATAAGTAAATAGGTTGACCAATTGCAAATAATATCAGGATTTTATCCGGTACGCTATACTATTATTTGCTTATTGGTAGTAGGAATAAAGAAATAGTCGTGCTGACTACATACGATAGTAGAAAAATTAGCAATCCCAAGTAAATTACGGCCTTTTGTCCTGTTGAATTTGAACAAACCTAAACGTTCTGTTTCCAGAAACCAAAATACATAAATATGGTTCATTGTACCCAGCTAAATGCTATTGCCCAATTAAAATAAATGCTTAATTTCAAGTGGCAAATGAAAACAAAAAAAATGAAAAAACAAGCGTTTTAAAAAATTTTACACTTTACCAATAAAGAAATTAACGAAAACTAAAAAATTAACAAAAAATCAAACTTAATTCATTGATTTTTAACCTTTTCTTGATTATTTTTATTTAAAAACTACCTATCCATGAAATCAAAAAAATGTAGATTCCTTACCGCCCAAGTCCTGTGGGTCGTCTTTACCGCGTTTGTCACGGCCCAGATACCCACTAACGTATATCAATATGAAGAAAAAAGCGAGGCAGGCAGCCTGATACACGAGATAAAAATAGACAAGGATTATTTTGTGCATTCCGTCTATAAAAAATCACCCGCAGAATTTATTAAAACAGTTGGTGGTTTCTACACCCTGTC
>JBFHGV010000454.1:0-3732 GCA_041582955.1 Arenibacter sp. | reverse complement strand
TGAGGCCCCTTTTAAGTAGTTCGAATTGTTTGATAAAGGTTGAAGATAATTTGTATAATCCAATACGGCAAGAAATAATTGATGGTGTATGTAACCAGTAAATCCAACTGTTATATGGAATCACATTTGTAGAAAACTCGGATTGATCCTGATTAGGTCATACCAGCCCTTTTTAAAGGAATATAGGACCAAACTCACCGAGCAGTTGATTCGGATTGCCTTGGAACCGGAGTTGATTTTTGGAAATACATCGGCCCTAAGAGGAATAAAAATATAAAAAATGAGCACATTAAAAAGTTATTTTGGAGAAATTGAAGACGGGATTATCGAGCTTTTTACGCTTAAGAATGATAATGGCGTTGAAGTTAAAATCATGAATTATGGGGCAACAATTACCTCTATTCAAATTCCGGACAAAGATGGTGTAAAAACAGAAATTGCCTGTGGTTTTGATACCCTGGAAAGTTATTTCTCCGAGGCGTACAAAGCCAACTCACCCTATTTTGGGGGTACCGTAGGGCGTTATTGTTCACAAATCAAGGATGCCAAGTTTACTTTGAACGGAGTGGATTACAAGTTGGCGCAGAACGCAGGCAATAACAATCTCCACGGCGGTATCAAAGGATTCGACAAGAAAATATGGTCGGCCGGGCCTTTTAAGGAGAATGGTTCGGTGGGAGTTTCCATGAACTTGTTGTCCAAAGATATGGAAGAAGGTTTTCCCGGGAATGTTAAGGTAAAAGTCAATTTCACATTGACCAAAGACAATGCACTGAAAATTGAATACTATGCAACTACTGATGCAGATACCCCGTTCACAATAACCAACCACACTTATTTCAATCTAACGGGGTTTTCCAATACTGTAGAAGGGCATTCGGTACAGCTGTTCTCTGATAAAAAACAGGTTTGGGACGAAACAGGGGCAGCAACGGGAGCCAATACCTCTTTAGCAGGAGAACCCGATGATTTGAGGTCAGCCCAAGAGATTGGCCATGTACACAAGGCTATGGGTGGTGGATTTGAGCACTTTTATCTTTTCGAAGAGAAAGGCTTTAAACTGGACAAGGTAGCCGAAATACATGAACCTATAAGCGGCCGTTCCTTGGAAATATCGACTTCGGAACCGGGAATGCTTTTATACACCGGGAAATATACCTCGGATGCCCTAAAACGGGAAAATGGACTTCAATATGGGAAATACCGCGGATTCTGTTGTGAAACGCACCGTTATCCCAACGGCCCCAATATCCCGAATTCACCTAAAAGTATTTTGAAAAAAGGAGAGAATTATGAAAGTACGACCATTTTCAAATTCAATTGGTAAAAACATAGAATATTAAACAACCTAAATATTAAATTATGACCGAAGGAGTATTATTGGCAGTTTTTGCCGGATTAATGTTGGGCCTATACGCCCTTCCCGAGAAATTTACCAAGGGATTCAAATATGAGAACACTTGGAGCCTTTTCTTTTTATTGACCATGTTCGTGGTACCCATAATTGCTTCAATTGGCCTGATAGATGGTTTTTCCGAAATTTTTGCTAACATGCCCATGGATATTTGGATTAAAATGGGACTTACCAGCTTCCTTTGGGGCATAGGGGTCATGATGTGGAGCAAGGCCATAAACCATATTGGACTTTCCTTGGGTTTTTCCATTTTCATTGGAACTATAATATTGGTAGGTTCCTTGCTGCCCTTTATAGAAGACGGACTGCCTCCTGCAGATGTACTCACTTTTATAATGGTAGGTATCCTTATTGTGCTTTTGGGTGTAATATTAAACGGTAGGGCTGGACTCCTGCGTGAAAAGAATGAAGCGGAACACCAAAATGGTGAAGTATTATCGGGTAAAGGATCTATGACTACCGGTATTATGATCGCCGTTGTTGGAGGGCTGCTTGCAACTGGATTCAGTTATGCCAATGCTGTGGGCAGACCTTATTTACATGAGGCCAGTACCGCCCAGGGTAACGCGGATTGGATAACGGCAGTGGCCGTTATGTTCCCTATTTTTATCAGTGGGGGTGTTGTAATGACCGCTTATTTTCTATGGCAGTTGAACGCCAAAAAAGCCTGGGGGGAATTTAAGACTCCTGCATTCGGAAAAAATGTATTGCTTATCCTTATCATGGCGGTGTTCCATTATGCGGCATCGGCTCTTTTTGCCTATGCAGCTTTTAAATTGGGCGCCTCCGGAAATACGGTAGGCTATGCTATTTTTAATACGGCATCGGTGGCCACGGCTATAGTTAGCGGTATTGTTACCAAGGAGTGGATAAGTGCCTCCCCAAAGGCGCGCAATATGTTATATGGCGGTCTTGGTTGTATGATTGTAGGAATCGTGGTCGTGGCCTATGCCAATGGCTTGGGATAAACTAAGGCTTTTATATACTCGAAACACTTTTTTTAGAGTAATGAAACCTATGGTGTTTATTATACTTATATTGAATTGCTAAATTAAAATGACATAACCATCACTTATGAAATCGATTAAATCTATCCTACTCCTGAGCAGTTTATTAGTATTTTTTGTTCAAGGAACCGTAATGGCACAAAAAGTATCTGGGGAACTAAAAAAATGGCACAAGTTAAGTCTGGAATTCGAAGGGCCCAATACCTCAGAATCCGCGGAGGAAAATCCTTTTTTGAATTATCGGTTGAACGTAGTTTTTAAGCACGCTACTACGGGAAAAGCTTACCTAATACCGGGATATTATGCAGCCGATGGCGATGCAGGGAACACGGGGAGTACAACAGGCAATATTTGGAAGGTTCATTTTGCTCCTGATGAAACTGGGGAGTGGAGCTATGAGGTCGATTTTAAAAAGGGAAAATGGGCTGCCGTACGTACTTCTGGGAAATTGGAAAGTGCTGCCTTTATGGATGGGGCATCGGGTAAGTTTACTATTGCCCAATCCGATAAATCGGGGAGGGATTTTAGGAGCAAAGGTAGATTGGATTATGTTGGCGAACGCTATCTTAAATTTGCCGGAACGGGAGAATACTTTTTAAAATGCGGATCCGATGCCCCGGAAAACCTATTGGCCTATGATCAGTTTGATGGTACCTTCAAAAACGACGGTCATAAAGACGAGCTTGTTAAGACCTGGGAGGCGCATCGCCAGGATTGGAAGGAGGGAGACCCTACATGGAATAACGGAAAAGGGAAGGAGTTGATAGGAGCTATCAATTACCTGGCTTCAAAGGGAATGAATGCATTTTCCTTTCTTACCATGAATATTGCAGGTGATGATCAAAACGTATTTCCCTATGTGGATTATGATACCTATGATCGTTTCGATACCTCTAAGCTTGATCAATGGGAAGTGCTTTTTGAGCATGCCGATAAATTGGGAATGTTTCTTCATTTTAAGACCCTGGAACACGAAAATCAAGGCTTATTGGATAATGGCGGAACAGGGCTATATACCAAATTGTACTATCGTGAACTTGTTGCCCGTTTTGGTCATCATTTGGCCCTGAATTGGAACTTGGCAGAGGAAACAGGCGACTGGACCGTTACGCCTCCCACTTTTCCAATTGATGTTGCGGAACGTTTACGTTTGGCCGAATACATTTCCAGTATCGATCAGTACAAACATCATATTGTAATCCATAATGGCGATTGGTTTGATGGTCTCTATGGAACTAATTCCAAGTTCACGGGAGCTTCCCTACAGACCAATAAGGAAGATTTTAGAAATGTGCACAAATCGGTCTTGAG
>JBFHGV010000453.1:0-3748 GCA_041582955.1 Arenibacter sp. | reverse complement strand
GGCAAAAATGGGAATAGGACTGTTGGTTCATTGTATGATCTTATTAGAGCTGAAAACTTTGAAAATTCCAGAGGAAAGAATTTTAATGGAATTGGAAAGTGGAACAACGCCAGGATTGTAGTAAAAGATGGTCATGTAGAACATTGGCTAAACAATGTAAAAGTGGTTGAGTATGATCGTTGGAGCCAAGCTTTTAAGGCTTTGGTAGAAAAAAGTAAATACGAAAAATGGAAAGACTTTGGGGTTATTCCAGAGGGATTGATCTTATTGCAAGACCATGGGGATCAGGTATTTTTTAGAAGTATTAAAGTGCGTGAGTTTTAAATAGTATTAATTAAAAGAACATATTATGAGTAAGGGACGTAGAATATTTATCAAGAATACGGCCTTGGCAACCGGAGGAATTGCACTGGGCATGCACACCATGAGCGCCAAGAGTTATGGTAGGATCTTAGGGGCCAATGATAGGGTTAGGGTAGGTATAGCCGGGTTTTCCAATAGGGCCAAAGGAGCCTTGATACCTGCGTTCCTAGGTCATCATAAGAAACAGAATTTTGAAATAGTGGGTGTTTCTGATATCTGGAACAGACGAAGGGACGAAGGAGCTGCTTTTTTAAAGGACAAAACCGGAAATAAGGTGAAGGCCTGGAGAAATCACGATGAAATGTACGAGGAAAATAAAATTGATGCGGTTATCATTTCCACTCCCGATTTTCAACACGCCCTGCATACCGTACAGGCGGCTGATGCCAAGAAGGATGTATATGTAGAAAAACCCTTTGCGGAAACCATGGAAGATGCCAGGTTGGGCAAAAAAGCCGTTGAGGAATCCGGGATTGTTTTTCAGATAGGTTCCCAGAGGCGTAGTGGCCAGAATTATCACGCGGCCAACGACTATATAAAATCCGGAAAATTTGGGGATATTGTAATGGTTGAAATGAGTTGGAACGTAAACCAACCTGATAGATGGCGATTGCCAAAATTGACCAGTGAAATAAAGGAGTCCGATACCGATTGGAAGCGCTATCTTATGAATAGGCCCTATGAAGCTTGGGATCCGAGAAAATATCTGGAGTACAGATTGTTTTGGCCTTTTTCCTCAGGTATTCCCGGACAATGGATGTCCCATCAGATTGATACGGTGCACTGGTTTACAGGCTTAAATCACCCGAGAAGTGTAGCGGCAAACGGCGGAATATACCTCTGGAAAGACGGTAGAAAGAATTACGATACTATGACCGCGGTGTTCGACTATGGCCCCTTGGATGACCTTTCACAAGGGTTTCAGGTAGTGTATTCCTCTAGGTTTACCAATTCTGCAGGGGGTACTAAGGAAATTTATTATTCCAATGGGGGCGAATTAAATTTGGATACCAATAAGGTAAGTCCTAACGGGGGCTTAAAAGCCTCACACGCCAATAAAATGGGGATGCAGGCCAATCAATTGGAAGAATTTGACCTTTCGGAGTCGGCTACCAAGGTGGTTACTTCAGCCAATACAGGAGCCGATAATATGACATCATTACATATGTTGAACTGGATGGAATGTGTTAGGAGTAGAAAGGAAACCAATGGGCCTATTGATGCGGCATACAATCATTCCATAGCCAATATAATGACAACCGCAGCCCTAAGGACCGGACTAAAATCGACCTTTGATGAGAAGGCACAGGATGTTCTGGCAGGGAACTCTGTTTTTAAATACTAACCTCTTAAATTGTTGTTTCAAATGTCTAAAATTAAATTCAGTTATATTCTTGTTCTTGTCGTACTGTGCTCTTGTAAGGAGAAGGAAAAAAAAGGCGTAGTTGCCAAAGCCGAACCTAAGGCCAATGAAATAAGTTTTACAAACGACAAAGAAAACCAAAAGGTAGACGTGCTTATGGATGGTAAGTTGTTTACCAGTTATTTGTATGACGGTACCACACCAAAACCTGTGCTCTATCCGGTTGTTACCAATAGTGGTAAAAAAATAACAAGGGGATTTCCCTTGGAACCAACGCCTGGAGAAAGGGTAGACCATCCCCATCATGTTGGTATTTGGTTTAATTATGGGGATGTTAACGGATTGGATTTTTGGAACAATTCTTATGCCATTCCAGTGGAGGAAAAGCATAAGTTTGGTACTATTCAGCATCAGGAAATTTTGGAGACCAATGCAGACGAGGGTACCCTAACCGTAAAGGCAAACTGGAATGGACCGGACAATAAGGCTTTACTGGAAGAAACCACCACCTTTACCTTTGTTCAAGAAGGGGCTATGAGGCAGATTATTAGGAATACCACCTTAAAAGCCTTGGAAGACGTTTCTTTTAAGGACAATAAGGAGGGGATGATTGCCATTAGGGTAACTAGAGGGCTGGAATTGCCTTCGGATAAGCCTTCCATCTTTACAGATTCTAACGGAAATCCTACAGAGGTTAAAGCTCTGAACAACGAAGGTGTTAAGGGTGACTATTTAACCAGTGAAGGAAAAACAGGTGAGGATGCCTGGGGCACCCGTGCCAAATGGACAACATTATATGGAGAGGTAGATCAGGAGCCTGTTTCGGTGACTATTATGGATCACCCCAAAAACGTGGGCTATCCTACCTATTGGCATGCCCGTGGTTATGGTCTTTTTGCGGCCAATCCACTAGGGCAGGAAGTGTTTTCTGATGGCAAGGAGAAATTGAACTTTTCCTTGGCCAAAGGGGAAACGGTTACTTTTAAATATGCCGTATTGGTCCATAATGGCAATCCCTTGGATAAAAATGCCTTTGAAAACTATTTTTCTGATTTTTCTAAAAACTAATTTAAGGTAATATGAGGTGTATTTCTTTGTTGTCCATTCTGTTATTTATTGGGACTAGTTGTGTGGCCCAAGAATACAAGCATACCAAACTGAATCCTATTTTTAATGGGAAGACGTGGGAGAATTGGAAAGTGCCGGATGGCAACGAATGGTCTATAAACAATGGTAAGATTACCGCAAAAAATAACCAGCAAAAGAAGGGTTCTATTTTATGGACCCAAGATGCTTACAAGGACTTTATTGTACAATTGGATTTTAAGCTCATAGAAGGAAACATAGATTCGGGAATATTTATGAGGGGAGATGATAAGAAGAACCCGCAGATCCAAATAGGTATATCCGGTTCTTTGAAGCGGGACATGACCGGGTCTCCCTATGTGCCCGGGGCGGGTTACCCGGTAGAAGCCAGTAACATAAAAAAATTACTTCGGTCAAAAGGATGGAATACCATAAAGGCAAGGGCAATAGGGAACTCCTATACCGTTTGGTTAAACGGAGAGGAAGTAATGAATTACACCATGCCGGAAGCCAACTTGGAAGGTCCGGTGGGGATTCAATTGCATCCAAACAGGGAAATGGAAATACAATTTAGAAAAATACGATTGGCAGTGCTATAGTATCATTGCTTAATTGTAATTTTGCCGCCTTTTTGAATGGTCAGTTATGGGTAAATATAGGGAAAACCTGATATGAATGAGCTTATAGGAATAAAACAGATAGCTAAACTGGCCAAGGTGTCCATTGGCACCGTGGATAGGGTATTGCATGATAGGCCTGGCGTTTCCAAAACTACACGGGAAAAAATTCTAGCCATAATAAAGGAAACTGGCTATAAAAAAAATGCAGTGGCCAGTAGGCTGAATTTGGCAGCAAGGAAAAAGGTTAAAATAGCGGTTCTGATACCTGAGGCCACTAGCAACTGGAGCTATTGGGAGGTTCCCAAAAAAGGAATAG
>JBFHGV010000452.1:0-3753 GCA_041582955.1 Arenibacter sp. | reverse complement strand
TAAGGATACCCTGGTCTATTCCTATCTGGGCTACCATACCCGGGAACTTGCGGTACTGGACAGGACCAACTTGGACGTAGAAATGCAGTCCGAAGTTACCGAACTGCAGGAAGTAGAGGTCAATGCCGGTTACTACACCGTAAAGGAAAAGGAGCGCACCGGGAGCATCAGTAGGGTCGCCGCTGCGGAAATAGAGCTACAGCCCATTGTAAGGCCGTTAGAAGCCCTGCAGGGCAGAATGGCAGGGGTAGAGGTGGTGCAGAGTGCTATTCCAGGAACCGCTACAAGCATAAGGATCAGGGGACAGAATAGTCTTCGCAATGCCTTGGACGACAATGGTAACCTCCCTTTGTATATCATAGACGGCCTACCCATAAATTCCAGTCCCATATATAGCTTTAGCGGATTGACCAGTTTAACAGGGTTGGATCCCTTAAACACCCTAAACCTTTCCAATATAGAAAGTATAGAAATCCTGAAAGATGCGGATGCTACGTCCATTTATGGCTCCAGGGGAGCAAATGGAGTAATACTGATTACCACTAAGGGGGGCAAAAATTATGAAAAAAGAACTGATATGGAAGTGCGCCTATACTCTGGAATAGGCAAGGTCTCCAACAAAATGGATCTTCTAAATACGGAACAATACCTTGCTTTGCGCAAAGAGGCGTTTGATAATGATGGGGTAACGCCTACGGAAGTGAATGCAAGGGATCTCCTGCTATGGAATCAGGATCGGTATACGGACTGGCAAAAGGAGTTGTTCGGTGGTACGGCCGTAGTGACCAATTTAAATTTGGCGGTAGCGGGCAGCACTGAGAATACGTCCTTCCGTTTGGGAGGATCCTACCACAATGCCGGGAACGTTTTTCCTGGAGAGTTTCACTATGACAAATTAACGGTGGGACTTAACCTGGATCATCGCTCAAAAAATGACAAATTCAGGATGAACCTATCCCTCAACTATGGTATAGATAACAACGATCTGTTCAGTAGTACCAATTATGTGGATTTGGCTTTGAGCCTTTCTCCAAATGCACCGGCACTTTATACCCCAGATGGCCAATTGAATTGGGAGAATTCCACTTGGACCAACCCTTTGGCAACACTAAACAATAGTAGCCGGGCCAAAGCCAATAATCTTGTGTCCAACCTTGGTCTATCTTACGAATTGACCTCCGGGTTACTTTTAAAGGCCAATATGGGGTACACATCACTTGAAAGTGAAGAGAAGGTTAAAACACCTATAAGGTCATACGATCCAGCGCTATGGGATAGGATATCCCATCGTTCCCTACATTCCTACACTAAAAGAAAATCATGGATCCTGGAGCCGCAACTGGTACATAACCTTAGCGTTGGTAAAGCAAAATTGGACGCTTTGGTAGGGCTGACATTTCAGCAAAGCAACAATAATGATTTGCGGATAATCGGAACGGGCTATGCGGATGAGCAATTTATAGGAAATTTGGCCGCAGCAGATAGAGTAACGGTAACTTCAAATCAGAATCCAACCTATAAATACAATGCCCTTTTTGCCCGTATAGGTTTTAATTGGAATGCAAAGTACTTTATTAATCTTACCGGTAGAAGGGATGGATCATCCCGTTTTGGAGCTGATAAGCGATTTGCAAATTTTGGGGCAATAGGGGGAGCCTGGATCTTTTCTGAGGAAAATTTTATAAAGAACAATCTTCCTTTTTTATCCTTCGGAAAGTTTAGGGGCAGTTATGGTGTCACTGGCAGTGATCAGATAGGCGACTATGGGTATTTGGATACCTATGAAGCCACACCAGGCCCAGGAGGGTTATATCCCACAGGACTGAGCAATCCAGATTATTCATGGGAGTCCAATAGAAAGTTGGAAGCCACTGTGGAACTCGGCCTATTTAGGGATAGGGTCAACCTTGGAACCAGTTGGTACCGCAACCGTTCTTCCAATCAGTTGGTGGGGTATCCCCTTCCCGCAACAACCGGATTTTCTTTGGTTCAGGCCAATTTGCCTGCCACCGTGCAAAATACAGGTTGGGAATTCGAATTGTCCTCCCTTATTGTACGGTCCGACCATTTCAATTGGCGAACATCCCTTAACCTCACAATTCCCGATAATAAACTGTTGGACTTTCCGGATCTGGAACAGACATCTTACCGTAACTTATATAGGGTTGGTAAACCTTTGAACATAGCATTGTTGTACCAGTATGACGGTATAGATGCGGAAACTGGTTTTCAACGCGTATTGGACGTCAATCAAGATGGTCGATATGATTATGACGATAGGATAATCGTCACTAATCTAGGAAGGGAATACTTTGGAGGAATAAACAATGAAATCACTATAAAGAACTTCTCCCTTACTTTTTTATGGGAATTTGTAAAGCAGGACGGATACCTCCCTGGTAGTTCCGCTCCCGGAAGGTTTGGAAATTCCCCAAAGGATTATTCCAAGGTACAAAATGGTTCCATTGAAAATTCGGACAGGCCAATAGCATCCCAATCCATTACGGCCTTCAGGGCATACGCCAATGCACAAAGTAGCAATTTTGGCATTGGGGACGCATCCTTTATAAGGTTAAAGACCCTGGCATTGAGTTATGATCTGCCCAAGGCCCTTTTCCATAACAATGCCGCACGTGCCTGTAAAATATTCCTGCATGCTCAAAATCTATTTACCATTACAGACTATAAAGGGTTGGACCCTCAATTTCCCGGTGCAAAAGTGTTGCCCGCGATTCGAAACCTGAGCTGTGGTGTACAGTTTAACTTTTAAAATTTATGGTTATGAAACTAAAGATTCAAATCAAATATATAATTGCAATGGGGACAGTTCTCCTGTTCCCGCTATGGTCATGTGAGCGCTTTGTGGATGTGGAAGTTCCCGACCACAGGATAGCCAGCACAACTGTTTTTGCCAATGACGAAACGGCGATAAATGCCATCAACGGAATCTACAACCAGTTGTTCAATACTTCTTTTTCATCGGGCGGGAATCGTTCTGTGACCTTTCTGGCCGGCCTGTCCGCTGATAATTTTCAAACAACTTCGTCTACCGATGAAATTCTGGAATTTGCAGGGAATGATATTACCGTAGCCAATAGCTTCAATAAGGATCTCTGGTCAGGTGCTTACAATATGATTTATATGCTCAATTCGATTCTGGAAGGAATTGAAGGCTCCAACTCACTATCAGAAGATGTTCGGGACCGTATAGAGGGGGAAGCCAAATTTGTAAGAGCTTTTACCAATTTTCATTTGGCCATTATATATGGAGATATCCCTCTGTTATTGACTACAGATTACCGGATCAACGCGGTTGCGCCAAGGAATACTTCCGATGATGTTTACCAACAGGTACTAACGGACCTAGAAGATGCCATTGCCCTACTTGAAACATCGTATCCGGAAGATGAACGGACCAGGCCCAACAAATTTGTTGCCATGGCAATGTTGGCAAGGGTTTATCTGTATTTGAATAATTGGCAACAGGCCGAGAATTACAGCAGCCTGGTCATCGATGAAAACGCTACCTATGAAATTCTCGAAAATCATGACTCCGTCTTTCTGGCCAATAGTCGCGAGGGCATTTGGCAGATTTCACCTGTAGGCAGTGGCAATAGTTTTACACATACCAATGAAGGAAACCTTTTTATAAAGACGCCTACAACCCTAACGCCGGTGGCATTGTCCAATAGTTTCATTGATTCAAGGGATGTAGGGGACGAACGTTTGCAACATTGGGTAGGCATTTATACG
>JBFHGV010000451.1:0-3778 GCA_041582955.1 Arenibacter sp. | reverse complement strand
GGCGTTGCCACCGTATATTTCATCAAGAACGGTAATCTGGATTTCATTGGTATAATCAAAACAGCTAAACCCGTTTAGAAGTATATTATCCTGTCTTCTAAAGCTAGTGGATTGTGTTAAGGCCGTGGCTTGGTATTCAGCATTATTGGCACCGGATATGGCAATCCAATTGCTGCCATCAAATTGTTCCCATTGGTAGGAAATGGTTCCCGACCCGGAAGTATTGGTGTCAGGAGTGAAAATACTTGGAACTTCGTTATAACATACGGTTTGCTCGCCTGCAACACTCCCAACTTCAAAATTGGTATAGGTAATCGTAGCAACAGAACTAACTCCTTGGCAGCTAGCCCCAGAAATGGTAGTAATTCTCCTAAATTCCTCTATGCCCGGATTAAGATTTCCACTTGCGTTATAGGTACCTTGAGTGGCTCCGTTTATGTCTACCCAATTATCCCCGATTCTTTTTTGCCATTGGTAGGTTCCATTATTTTCACCGTTATTTACGGTTAGTAACTGCAACTCATCCAATGAACAAATATTTTGATCGGTAGTAGTACCTCCCACTACTGTGGCATTTACCAATATGGTTACTGCAGCTGTTTCTTTGAAGCAGCTTAAACCGTTCAGCACGTTCGTTATTCTTCTTTTGAAAGAAGTAGTAACCGATAGTGCTGGGGGTTGATAAAAATTAGCTGTTGCTCCGGCAATAAGCTCCCAAGGCCCAGAATCGTTCTTATACCATTGATAGGTATTTTCTCCGGCAGGGGTTATTGCTACATCTCCAGATGTACTTAATTGCTGGGGGATTTCAGTGGCACAAACATTTTGCCCCGTTCCTTCAGTGATGCTTCCTGGATAAATTTCATTTACCGTAATGGTGGCTGTTGAACTGGTTTGTGTACATTCTTCACCATTAATGGTAAAGGTGGTCAAACGTCGGTATTTACTAATGCCATTGGCAAAGTTAGCCTTGTCTATGACTAGAATTTCGGTATCGGAGTTTGGAATGGCCGTCCAGCTTCCATTTTCTTCTTTTTCCCATTCAAATGTTCTGCTTTGTGTTATGTTGGATCCTGTTACACTAATATTTTGTAAATCGGACTTTGCGCATACCTGCTGATCTACCCCTGTACCGCCAAGTAATTGTTCAAAGGATACCGTTGCTATATCTTGACTATCCCCTACCCCATTAACGCCATTGGGATTGCTATCCAGCACATATTTAAGGTTCCCATCCGTTGTATTGGCAGCTGGCTGTAGTTGTATGCTGACATTTTCTATGGTAAGCACATCTAAAGAAGCCTGTGCAGTAGTGGTAATAGAGATCTGTAATCTGGTAGCGTCCACTGGATCTTGGGTTACACTTGCGCTACTGATATCGGTTCCCGTTTCGGAGATACTAGCTGCATTGATCTCAAAATTGGAAGGTGCCTGAATATAAAAGGTAAAGCTACCTGTTGCAAAATCTGTTGATGCGGTCTCGGACAACTGCAGGTTTCCCAAACTTAGTTGGGTCTGCGGTAGATCTGAACCACAGGAATAAAAATTACTATTCTGCAAACTGGTTGAAACCTGAGCAGAACCTAACCAAGTGCCAAAACTAAACAACAGGGTGAATAGGACTAGCTTTGCGGTAAATTTTATCATGATATGCCCCTTTTAGGTAATAATTGAATTATAAAAAACAGTACTGTTTTTCCCTATTTTGTAGGAAAGACCCTATAACGAGTTATTGCCTCAAGATATTGTGGTCTTTTTCAATTAAATGAATGGCATACCATAATTTTGTTGTGTAACTGTATTTATCTGTGGTAAACGCACATTTAAATGGTCTTTTCTTACAGCGGTTTATGGATATTTTTTCCTTATAAAAGGCCCTTGTAATAAGCTTAAGTTTATTATTGATTATAACAACTGGGATCTTCTTGGAAATTCAAATAAGGGAGGCGTAAAATGATACTCTTAAGTGATATATAGGACTGTAAAATTTGCTCTTCCTGGAGAGTAGGTTAAATTTTAGAAGGAACGGTAATACCATTTTGCCCCTGAAAATGGCAAGGCAGTGGTAACAGCAAATAAACCCCTGATTTTCTGTAATATAAGGGGAAATGTTTGTATTTTTAGTATCTAAATCCCAGTCATGTTATCTGGAATAACGAGCATTCGATATTATCTTTTGTTCCTATCGATGGCCCTATTTGTACTTTTTGTTAATTTGGGCTCCTATGGTCTTGCGGAAACTAGTGAAGCGCGTTACGCTGAGATAAGCAGGGAAATGTTACAATCCGGAGATTACCTAAACCCAGAACTCCTAGGTATCTTTCACTATCACAAACCACCATTAACTTATTATATTACAACTTTGGGGTACCGCATTTTTGGCATTAACGAATTAGGTGCCCGCTTCTTTCTCCAAATTGCCATTATAGTGGAGTTACTGCTTGTATATGGTATTGCCATGTTACTTTACGATAATAGAAAAATAGCCTTTACCTCTGGTCTCATTTATTTTTCAATGCCCATAGTATTGATATCCGGTAGAAATTTAACCACTGATGCCTATTTAACTACTTTTATTCTTGGAGCTGTTTATTGTTGGCAGTACTACACTTCCAAAGGCCGGCTGTGGAGTCTTTATCTCTTCTATTTATTATCGGCCATGGCATTGCTTACCAAGGGGCCTGTGGCTTTACTATTTATATTGACCTATGTTATAGTTTACAAAGCCTTATATAAAAAGCGTTACAAAATAAGTGTCCATCACATTTTAGGATTAAGCCTGTGCCTTGTATTGGGTAGTAGTTGGTATTTTGTAGTGATACTGGACACCCCAGGACTTTGGGATTATTTTTTAGGAAAACAAATTCTGGAACGGATAACACTAAATTCATTCAACCGAAGTAAGCCTTTTTGGTATTACATACCTTTGGTAATTGGGTTGGTACTACCATGGTGGCTAATTTTATACAAACAAATTGCTAAGCCATCTAGCATATGGTCTAAATTATCAGTACAGGACCGGCTTTTATTGGTTTGCAGCCTATGTACCTTTTTCTTTTTCTCTGTTTTTAAGACCAAGCTTATTCTATATATTCTCCCCATTTTTTGGATGATGGCCATTCTCATTGCTGCACAACTATATAGGGCATCACGAGAAAGCTGTAAGTTATTGAACCTAGCCTATGCCATACTAATGGGAATGCTGATCATGGCTATAATAGGGATTTCCTTAATAGACCCCACATTTATTCAGATAGGGATAGGGACATGGCTGCTAAGTATTTGTTGCCTTGTTGTTTTTGGAACCTTATTCTATCTAATTCAAAATGGCAAGCGCTATAAACCTGCGGTATTGGCTAGCTGCTTTGGGGCCTCCCTTATCCTTGTTATAACATCCTTGATGTCCCATAACGCTGGGACTATAAATTCAACCAAAGACATTGTAACCTTTATTAATGGTACTAGCCCGGTTAAACATAAAACCATATTGGTGTATGACTACCTCCTCTCTTCTATTCCCTTTTATTCCGATGCAGCGCTTATTACCTTGAAATGTAACCACAATACTACATACCGGGAAGTACAGTTTCAAAAAGACAGGGAGTGGGTAGAAGGACTTTGGGATGTGAACAACGAAAGTGTTTTGTTGAGGTTGGATTCTATTAGCCATCATAAAAACACATTTTTACTCATTCGTAAAAAAAAGGATTTGGATGACAGCCTGGAGTATCTTAGGAATAATTTTAATACCACCAAGGACTATCCCAAATGGGTGTTG
>JBFHGV010000450.1:0-3779 GCA_041582955.1 Arenibacter sp. | reverse complement strand
TTAGGGACAGATTTTACCATTTTGGGCGGCAAAGGAGTGATAATTTATACCCTTTGAATCATAATTTAAACCTTGGGCCTGGAATTCTTTTTAACATTGACTTAACAAAAATTGATGCCAAATACGTGGTATTGATTTGTTGGAAAATTCATTCACAATTAACCAATAAACAACCATTTAAATGAAACTTTTATGATTACTCAAAAAAACAAAGAATTTAGTTTAAAGTATGTTACCGGATTACTGGTAATAGTAGGATTATTGCTCGGTGGATCAACTGGGTTAATGGCAGCCGGCACAAATAGTATTTTTGGAGTTCCAATTTCGGAATTGGACAAGGACCAGCAGTTGACCATCACCGGTACTGTCAACAGTTCCGAAGACGGGATGCCGATTCCGGCAGTCAATGTTATATTGAAAGGTACCAATACTGGTACTACTTCGGATTTTGATGGAAATTACGCCATTAACGTTCCCTCGAACAATAGTGTACTTGTGTTTTCCTCTGTGGGTTATGCTACCAAAGAAATTGCTGTAGGAACCAATAGGGTAATAAACATATCATTGGATACCGATGTTAGTGCTCTTGATGAGGTAGTGGTAGTAGGTTACGGTTCAGCAAAAAAGGAAACACTTACAGGTTCTATTGAGCAGGTAAAAGCCGAGGCCTTTGAGGATTTAGCGGTAGGTAGTCCGGCGTTGGCACTACAGGGTAGAACTCCAGGTTTAGTTGTTACCCGTACTTCTTCAAGACCAGGAGACGAAGGTGTTAATTTTCTTATTCGAGGAGCCTCTTCCATTAATGGGATAGAACCTCTTATTGTTATAGATGGTATTCCTGCAATAAATTCATCATCTTTTAATGATATGAACCCTAATGATATTGAAAACATAGGTGTTTTAAAAGGTGGTTCTGCTTCTGTATACGGTTCTCGTGCCGCTGGTGGGGTAATTTTAGTAACCACTAAAAAAGGGAAAGGGGATGTAAAGGTAGATATAAGTACCATTACACGTATGGGTACCATAGGTATACGCCCACCATCGCCAACTATGTCCCAATATGGACAACTTTATGCAGCTGCAGCACGTGAAGATATAGCTTCCGGAAAACCACCTCGTTATTTCTTTTGGAACGACCTTGAAACTGTAGATAGGATAGCAGCTGGAGAAGAAGGGTATTATGATTTACCTATAAACGGAAGAATATGGCTGGGTGATGCTCCTAGATTCGATGAAATGTTTGGTAATTCTTATTCCAGCCAACATAACATAAGCGTATCTGGGGGTACTGAAAAAAGTAATTTTCGTGTTTCTGCAGGCTATGATGAAAATGTTGGTGGTCTGAAAGTTGCAGATGACAGTGCCGATAGATATAATTTCTCCATAAACTATGGTGTAGATATTAGTGATAAACTAAGTCTAAATACCAATATCAGTTATTTACATAATAAATTTTCGGGACCAACATCAGGTTTGGCCAGGGAAGCAGCTACATGGGATGCACCTTTATTCCCTACTTATAACCCTGATGGACAATATTACGCAAACTTTGGGGGTGTAAATATTACGGGAGATAGAAATGCAATAGCACAGGTTAAGGATGGAGGCCGAGAGAATAAGGCGGTTGAGCAGTTTAAAATAGCTGCACAGGCCACCTATAAATTTACAGATCATTTAAATTTTACGGGATCTTATGCCATTAGTAGGCAAAACAGCGAATATCAGGCATATGCGGTTTCAGTTCCTCTTTATAGTTGGGACGGTGGTTTCTCCAATAATATAAACAATACAAGTTACATTCAAGAAGGAACAGGTCCGGACAGGAATGACGGTAATATTACCTATAAGAACTACAAAGGAGCTTTAAATTACACCAATAGCTTTGGTGATCATAATTTTTCTGGATTATTGGCCATAGAAGCAGAAAAAAATGAATTAAATGAGTACAACATGAGGAGAAATGGCTTTGTTGACTATGGTGTGTACGATATAAATTTAGGTGCTACAGATCAGCTTGTTACCACAGCAGGAGGGGGTAGTAGCTGGGGTTTTTTCGGATATATAGGACGAATAAACTATGATTATAAAGGCAAATATTTATTAGAACTTCAAGGGAGACGCGATGGATCGTCAAGATTTGCAGAAGGTGCCAAATGGTCTAACTACGGTAGTGTTTCCGGGGGTTGGGTTTTAAGTGCTGAAGAATTTCTTAAGGACAGCGATGTTGTATCGTTTTTAAAACTAAGAGGTGGTTATGGCGAGTTGGGGAGTACTTCCGGTATTGGGAACTTTGGCTATTTGTCAACAGTTAGTTTTGGTACTACTGTTTTTGGTGAAACCAATGCAGGACAACAAGCAACTTCAAGGGCCAGTAGTTTATTTAGTAATACTACCACATGGGAACGTATTATTTCAAAAGAAATTGGTTTGGACTTTAGGTTGTTGAACAATAAGGTGTTCGGTTCTTTGGACCTTTATCAGAAAGATAATGTGGGGATGCTTGTTAGAGGTATTACACCAGATGTGCTTGGTACAGCAACTCCCTTCACCAATATAGGTACGTTAGAGACCAAAGGTTGGGAAGCTATGTTGGGTTGGCAAGGGAAAGTTGGTGATTTGGACTTTACCATAAGTGCCAATATGAGCGATTCAAGAAATGAAATTACGGAATATGATGGAGCTCAAACTATTTATGAGAACCTCAATGATACAGATAGGTCACGTAACATTTTAGGAAAACCAATCAACTCGTTTTATTTATGGGAAACAGATGGTTATTTTGACTCCCAGGCCGAAGTTGATGCCTATTACGCCAGTCTAAACCCCGGGGGTATATTGCCGGCCCAATCTTCAAACGATGCGCTGCGTCCAGGGGATATGATTGTGGTAGACTCCAATGGGGATGGAAGTCTAGATAACGAAGATCTAACGTACCATGGTGATGCGGCCGTTCATTATGTGTATGGATTTAATTTTGATTTAAAATACAAGAATTTTGATGTCAGTGCATTTTTCCAAGGAGCCCTGGATCATCAAATTTATAGGGAAGGCTATTTCGCACAACCTTTTCAGGCAGAATGGCAGAACCAATCCAATACATGGTTGGGCAGAACATGGACAGAAGATAACCGCAATGCAGAGTTTCCTAGGCTAACTACCCAACGTGGATTATCTAGATGGAACTATAGAAGTAAAGACCATATTTTACAGAATAATAGATATGTTAGGTTAAAATCCCTTATTGTAGGCTATAATTTTAAAGGGTTGCAAATAGGAAATACACCTATTAATACAGTACGTGTTTATTTTTCAGGAAATGATTTATTTGAGTTTACCACTGTAAAGGATGGTTATGATCCTGAATTTCAACGCAGTTCAAATAACAGCGTATATCCATTTATGCGTACATGGGCATTGGGTCTAAAAGTATCCCTTTAAGGCATAGATATTTAATACTTAAATTAAAAAACATACAAATGAAAAATATAATATATAAGATATTACCATGTGTAATGGTACTCTTTGCATCTTGTGCAGACGAATTTATAGATTTGGCACCACCAGCCTCCATTACGGACGAAGTTTATTATACCGAGGCCGAGCATTTTTTAACAGGCTCCAACAGGTTTTATACAAACTTGATTGGATGGGGAGACCAGGGAATATATGCCGATCACGGTTCTGATTTAGTGGGTTATACCGAAGACAGTGATATGCAAATTTACAGCAGGGGAGACACTCAAGCGCCAGAATCTGATTCTTATTATTCAGATGCTTAC
>JBFHGV010000449.1:0-3794 GCA_041582955.1 Arenibacter sp. | reverse complement strand
TGAAGCCAAATATCCTCAGTATTTTGTTTGGCTTCTTCAAAAGATGCAGGAGACGTTAAGTCCAATTTATAACCTGATGTTGCATCCAACAAGGCTTTTGAAGCCACTTTGGCCGCTTCCCATCTTTGTAATTGCGAACCACTGGTCCATCCTATTAATTCCGGATGGGCGTATGAGGCTATGGTTGAAACCCCAGAATTTTTGGAGGGCTCGTACAAATCACTGGCAGCATGGGTCAACACCCTTGATTTTAGAGCCAAGGCCGTAATCTTGTGCGCCCTTGCCTTAGATGCAGGCGCATCTTCCAATAGAACTATAGCTCTATCAAGATCCTCCACAATTTGGTTCACTGTTTCCGCAAAGGTAGCCCTAGGGTTGTTCGCTTCGCTCTCCAAGGTCAAAGGTTCTGTCAAAAGCACTACGCCCCCGAACTGACGCATCAACTGAGTATAAAAATGGGCTCTCATAAAGTGGGCCTCCCCCAATAACCGATCTACCAATTCTGGTGCCATGCCCGCTTCATTTTCATTAAGTTTTTGGATAGCTTTATTGGCACTTCTAATAAACGGGTATAGCTGTGGCCAACTCATCCATTGCATGTCCATAAAGTTCCCTGCAGGATTCATCTTACCTTCCGTATAACCATCCACTCCCCTACCTGGGTGCGTAAAAACGGCCTGATCCGTAAAGGCATCAGTAGTCTCCTCACGGGTCATGGTGCCAGCCCATGTTCCTTGATATAAATCCAAAACGGCGGCCTCAGCAAGTTTTTTATCAGACCAGACACTTTCCTCTGAGGCCTGGGCTAGCGGGGTAGTTTCCAAGAAATCCTCACTGCAACCAGCAATGAGAAAGGTGAAAGCAACCAGCGCTGTTAATTTTAATATATACTTTTTTCTCATCATAGTATTTTTTAAAAAGTTATTTGAAATCCTACATTTACAGTTTTGAGCATGGGATAGGAACCTCCATTATTGGTTCGGCCACCACTTACCCCTTGCACGCCGTCATCATTGTCCGCATCATTACCGGAAAGCTCGTCATTACTTACCTGCAACACTTCTGGATCAAATGGAAAATCTGTGAATGTAACTAAGTTAGTACCTGATAACGAAATACGCAAATTTTCTGCACCTATAGATTCTATGATTCCTTTATCAAAAGAATACCCTATCTCCAAGTTTTTCAAACGGAAATAATCCCGTGTCATAAGATAAGCATCTGTTTGTCCAGAATACCATTGGTCACCACGATCCGCCAATCTTGGACCATAGGCATTTGGATTATCAATAGACCATGCGCGATCCCTAACCTCTCTTTGTACATTGGCAAGGGTACCTGACATAAAACTCCATTCGTACATACTATAACCTCCGGCTGCTCCGTTCCAATACATACTAAAGTCTATGTTCTTATATTCTAAAGAAGTATTCCATCCAAATTGGGTATCTGCAAAAGCGCTTCCTCCCACTCTAGTTCTATCCTCAGGACCAATTTCACCGTCTCCGCTAATATCTACTACACGAGCATCACCTGGTTTCAATTGGGATGTTACCCTACTATAATCCAAAGTTTCGGCATCAATTTCTGCCTGGGACCTAAATACCCCATCAAATTTATACAGTAAAGGTCGTCCAATTTCTCCTCCAGTCTGTCTCTGCCATGGTCTATCGGCCAAAAGAGGCTCATCAAAGAATACCAATTTATTGTTGGAATCACTAAAATTAAAGGTAATGTTATAACGAAATCCATCTGGATCTCCTCCATTAAGACCCAGGCTTATTTCATAACCCGTATTTTCAAACTCCCCAATGTTCACAGCTGGAGCGGCAATACCACTATATTCTGGTAATGTTCTTAGCGGGGTAGTTAAAATATCTTCCCTAGAATTTTTATACAAGTCGAAACCTATCGTTAGTTTATTGTTTAAGGTTCTTAAATCGAAACCAATATTTTGGGACGTAGAAGTTTCCCAAGTAATATTAGGGTTAGCTACGTTGCTTTCATAGGCCGTGGTGACAACCGATTCTAAACCAGTTTGAGATAATTCATAGGCATTAAGATACTGGAAACGATCTACGTTATCATTACCCAATTGCCCCCAAGAACCCCTTAGCTTAAAATAATCTAAGAATGGCAGGGCATTTTTGAAAAATGGTTCTTCGGTAAGAACATAACCTGCAGAGAGTCCTGGAAAAAAACCAAATCGATTATCTTTTGGAAAAAGATATGAGCCATCATAACGAAATAAGAACTCTAATAGGTATTTATTCTTGAAGGTATAGTTCAAACGTCCAAAATAGTTTAATCGGGCAGTTTCATAACCATTCCCCTCACTACTTTGACCTTCTGTACCCCCTAAGTCCAATTCGGCCAAATCGCTGGACAAGAAAAAACGCTTGAAAGCTCCAAAAAACTGCTGTTCCGACTGCTCACGTGTAATACCGCCCAACAATTTAAAATAATGGTTTCCGAACTCCTTTTCATATGATCCGGTCAGGGTGGTTGTAACATCTGTTTTGGTGGTATGCTGTTGTCTCAAACTTGGATCTACCGGACCACGTTCAGCTTCCGTAAGCCCAGAAGAATTCCGATTTACCCCATCCCAAGTATATAGTGTCCAAGGTCTATCCCATTGCTTAAATTCATAATTGGCCTTATCATAGGAAACACTGCCCCTAAATTCTAGTCCTTCAGCACCAGGCACCTTATATGTTAAACCTATATTACTTTGTACAAAGTTGTTCCCGCGATCAATATAACCAGGTCCCTCAGTTACCCTTACCGCCGGATTGTTACCGTTTTCAATATCTGGACCCAATTCCCCAGTTGGCCAAAAGGCAGGAAACCATGGATATTGCCTCACCAAATCATCAAATATTCCGTTCGCGGACCTAGTTGCCTGATGATTATTTTCTTGCCTTGAATATAACCCAAGGTCAACATTCAAAGACTTGCTAATTTTTGCATCCAAATTTAATCTCAAGTCAAATTGCTGATAACCTTTTGGAGCATTTCTAAAGTTGACGTCCTGCCTCATATAACCCAATGAGGCCATATATCTTACACTTTCGGTACCTCCTGAAACTTGTAGATTCTGCCTGGAAATCGGTGCCCCTGTTGTGGTTACTTCCTTCATCCAATCGGTGTCAGGATATAACCACGGATCATTACCAGCAGCGGTTTGTTGGATTCGATCGTTTGTAAAAGTAGGGTTCACTACCTCTCCATTATCTGTCCTTGTAAATGGGGCTCCCCGACCAGCATGTGCGGCATTCCACTGACTTACGGGTAATTTATATACATTTAGCACATTCACCAAATCCATATACTCGGCCCCTGTCAACATCTCTGGAGTTGTAGTAAAGCTCTGCAGTCCATAGGTAGAGCTCAATTTAACTGATGGAGCTCCCACTTTACCGCGTTTGGTAGTTACCAAGATTACCCCGTTGGCTGCACGGGCGCCATATATAGCTGCAGAGGCATCCTTTAGCACAGAAATACTTTCAATATCTGCCGGATTAATTCTTGAAATTCCACCTTCCCGATCCGGGATACCGTCTATAACCACCAAAGCAGAGGAGTTATTAAAAGTATTGGTACCCCTCACTCTAATTCCTGGAGTATCAGCACCAGGAATTGCCTGTCCAGTATCAATGTACAAACCAGAAACTTTCCCTGCAAGGGCGGCTCCCAAGTTCGGCGAGGACGACTTCTCAAGTGCTTCCCCGTCTACTGTAGCCACAGAACCTGTTAAAGTTGCCTTTTTCTGTGTACCATATCCTACAACCACC
>JBFHGV010000448.1:0-3800 GCA_041582955.1 Arenibacter sp. | reverse complement strand
GGTTACTTTTTCAATTGACCAAACTGAAAACGTGGGCGAAAAATCGTTCTCTCGTTTAATAAATTGCATGATATCGCTATTTCAAATTTTGAATAAAAATAAAAATTAACAGAAAATTCTAAAAGTTAAAAAATGTGAAAATGTAGACTTCTTAACCGCTTCAAAACTTCTAATGTTCTCAAGTCAGAAATCAAACAACATTTCTCAAAATATAAGCATGTAGCAATCCATTACAAAACTGGGCGGATTCTCGGCTCAACTAATTTTTACAAGCAAAACGGACTCATAGGAGTAATTCTATAAGTCCATTTGTATTTCTAGTTTGCAAGTTTTAAGGTTTCCCTCTCCTTTGAAAAACTATTTTCAGGTGGTGCAACAGGCAGGGTTTCTTGAAAAGCCTGGAGCTTATACGTTAATTCCTTAAGCTTTTCAGGGTTTTCAGCAGCCAAGTCCTTCCGTTCTGCCCAATCGTTAGCAATATTGTATAGTTCGGCCCTTCCCAATTTATCATTGGTCAAAAGTTTCCAATTGCCCTCCTGTACGGCGGCACTGGGCCAAAAATCGGGTCGGTCGTTGGAAAAACGCCAATCCCAATAGATGGGCTTTTGTCTATCAAAGGCTTCGCCCCTAATGGCAGACGCGATGCTTACTCCATCGGCTTGGTAATTCTCGGGCAAGTTTGCCCCTGCCAGATCCAAAAATGTTGGCAACAAATCTACAGTGGCCAATTCCGTAGTTTTATCAACCACTCCAGCAGGCACAGTGCCAGGCCAACGAACCAAGAAAGGTATTCGCACACCACCTGCAAAAAGGGCACGCTTACGACCTTTGAGTCCACCTGTTTCCCCTACCGAATAATAGGTTCCCAAACCTGGGCCGGTAGAATTATCCTCTGTTATTTTATTTTTTCCTGTTATTTCGGGCCCATTATCGGATGAGAAGACCACCAAGGTATTCCCATCGATCCCTAAATCTTTTAGAGTTGCAAACAATTCTCCAATACGGGCATCATATTCCGCCACTACGGCGGCATATACCTGTTCCTGTTCGTTTAAATTGGAAAATTGCTGCATGTATTCCTCCTTTGGATAATGCGGGGTATGGGTAGCATGGATCCATGCATTAACAAAAAAGGGTTTGTCCTTATGTCGCTTTACAAAATCTATAGTTTTATACAAGGTAGAATCTACATGCATTTGATGTAATCTACTCGGTAAATTAAATGCCCCGTACTCATCATATCCATATTCCAAGGGTGAAGGGGCATCCTCAACATGAGTGTTGGAAAGATGCCATTTACCAAAATGGGCCGTAGAATATCCAGCCTCCCTTAACATTTTGGGAAGCAAGGGTGCCTGGGGATTCAACCAATCCGGCATATTTCTTTGCATATGCGATTCTACGGAAGCAAAATGCCCATGTACACTTTGCCGCGCAGGGTATTGCCCTGTCATTACCGCTACCCTACTTGGGGAACAAACAGGATTGACAACTGAGAAGTTTTGAAAATCGATGCCTTCGGCAGCCATTTTATCCAGATTGGACGTTTTACAAAAAGTACTTCCATGTATTCCCAAATCACCATATCCCCAATCATCGGCAAATATAAATATGATGTTCGGTTGGGATTTTTCCTGGGCTATAGCTTCCATTTTAGCTTCTTGCTTGCCACCGCATGATAGGACAAGCAAGGTGCACAAGTAAAGCACTGTAGGTCTTAGTTTCATTTTTTAAAAATTATTTTAAGGTATCCGTTTCAAAATCAGATCAGGAAATAGGTCTTTGCAGGTGCCAAAACCGCTCCCTGGACAAACCTAAGGCCAAAGCTCAAAATAGGATTTCTCAGTTCGATCTTTTTCTTGCTTATTTCGATCAAGATAAAGAGAAGTCCTAATGTTTAGGATTTCACCCATGAGGGCAAATCCCAATTCTCCTTGACATATTCCTGAGGTATGCCTGGTGTAGTTCTTCCGTCCTCAATGATCTTAGTTATTTTTTTAGTAAGCCTTTTCACCACCTCGGGCTGTGCAAAATAGAGGTTGGTAGTTTCACTTGGATCTACATCCATATTATAAAGTTCAAATACGGCTTCCCCTTCTTTTGGCTGAATGAATCTTGGTTCCAAGGATCCCCCTGAACCACGGAGCATATTCAATTTCCATTTTCCATCACGAATGGCAAAATGACCCGTTACGGAATGATGGATTACCGGTCCCCTAACCGCTTTATCATAATCATTTCCTTGTAAAATAGGCAGCAGACTATAACTGTCCTCCCCGGCATTATCCGGAAGTTTTACTCCAATAATTTCTGCAATGGTCGCCAGATAATCGGTTTGGCAGACCGGCACATTGGTTTCCGAACCTGCTTGTATCAGTGCGGGCCAGCGCATTAGGAAAGGTACACGGTGACCGCCTTCGTATATGTCCCGTTTTCCGCCCTTAAAATTTAAACTGCTGTAGTGCCCATATACATCGCGTTGATATACGTAATTGGTCTCGGCACCATTATCTGAGGAAAAAATTACTAAAGTGTTATCATCAATGCCATTGGCTTTTAGGGCATCCAGCACCTGCCCCACCCTATAATCGGTTTCTTCCATAAAATCCCCGTAATTGCCACAATTGCTATGGCCTTGAAAATCCGGATGCGTACAATGTGGTAAATGCGGACTGTTCAATGGTAGGTACAAAAAGAAAGGCTTGCCATTTTTTGCCTCCTGGGCAGATTTACCTATATACTCCACTGCCTTGTTGGCCAAGGTTTCGAGGACCAGTTCATCGTTGAAGGAGGGAGCCACCTCTACCCAACCAGTTCCGCCTTCCTTTTCATAAGGAGGAGTCATTCTATAGGGCTGAGGATTAATACTATCGCTATACGTTCTGGGGTTGGGGTCCGATTTCTTTTTTGTCCATAACACCGGAGGATCCAAAACCCTATCATTTTCCAAATAGGTAAGAATACCATAGTTCATAGATGCGGGAATACCGAAAAAATAGTCGAACCCTTTTTCAATTGGGCCATCACTAAAGGGTTTGGACCAGTCACGATCCTTGCCCAAACTGCCTTCGAACTCCATTTGTAGATGCCACTTGCCGACCATGGCAGTTTTATAACCATTATCCCTTAACAAAGAGGCAATTGTCATCCTATCCTTCTCTATCAAACAGGGGCCATCGGCTTCAAGAACTCCTTTTTTTAGGGAGGTCCTCCAACTGTACCTTCCAGTCAACAAGGAGTATCTAGAAGGGGTACATACGGCATCACTACTATGTCCGTCCGTAAAAATTATACCCTCATTGGCCAATTTATCCATATTGGGAGTCCTAAATTTAGCATCAGGGTTTAGCGCGGCCACATCCCCATAACCTTGGTCATCGGTATAAATGATAACAATATTTGGTTTTTGAATACTCTGAGCTACTGTAGCTATTGAAAATAACAGCAATAAAACTCTAACACTCAGTTTGAATAAATTCATGATCTCTTTTTAGATTAATTCTTATAATATTTATTCATCGGTAGGAATTTCATTATCCGTTCTAAAGGGATAGGCAGGCAAGTCCGCAGCATTGACCAAATTTACGTCGGGTTTTCCGGCAAAGGCATATCTAACATATACAGGATTCTTAATAGCATCATTGGACAGCACTACCGTTTCCCCAACAATTTTTGCTTCTGCCATATGCCATTGCATAGACTCGTCCGCAATCCAAAAACCTCTAGGATCTTTTTGATCAATCGTTTTTAGACCTTTTGCATTGTTAAAATAAATTACCAGCCCATTATCTTGTGCTTTT
>JBFHGV010000447.1:0-3806 GCA_041582955.1 Arenibacter sp. | reverse complement strand
TTTGAATGGATTTTCCGTTAAAGGTATCCACGTATTGCACGGCAAATTCTGCAACACCCAGCGCGTACAGCCAACAGGCAATAGGGACCGATTGCTTCCAATGGGTTAAACGCTGCCCAGTGCTTAAGATGCTTTCTTCTACTTTTAGCCCATTGGACACTACCTGGTATTTTAATGGGGCAGTGACAATAAATTCGCAGCTGGCCTTGTCGTAAGGATGGTCTACAGTTGGAAGCCAGTTTCTTGCTTTGTTAGGCCAGTTGCCACTGAAAAACGTTCTATCCCCATATTTGTTAGGGCCTATTTTTAAACCCTCATGTGGGATTCCCTCATATTCAATGCTTATACTTCGCTCCTCGTTTTTAATACTGGCCGGCAGATCAATCAAAAGTACATCCGAATCATGGCTATACTCCAAAACTTTGCCCTGTGAGCTAACCTGTTTTACCTCCATGCCCCTATTGTCCAATTTTTCACTCTTATTGGTCAGGTCTAGTCGCAAGGTTTTAATGCCTTTGGTTTTAAATTTAACCAGAAGGGTAGCAGTGGACTTGATCATGTCGGTTTCATCGGATAAGGTGATATCAAAGCTGTAGTGAACAACATCTATATTTGGATTTTTTGGGTAATTATCCGCAAAGGATGTGTGATGTACGGCCAGACCTATAATCACTATAAAAATCCTATTTATTTTCTTTTTCCAATTTTTCATCTCCTGTCCTTTTTAAATGGTAAGATCAATAATATGATCAATACCTGGTTTTAAAAGCTATAACTCTAGGGTTTAAAAGTTTATGGGAAAGTATGTTTAGAGCATAAGTTACAGCTCTATGACAGATTCCGTTTCCTTGCATTCTGATAAAAGTTGAGTTAATTCACTTACTTTTTGGGGATTGGCTTCCCATAGGTTGTTGGTCTCATACGGGTCCGTTGACAAATCATATAGCTCCCCTTGGGTTTTTGGCGCATCCTCGGAAAGCGCTGTCCCAGCTCCTTTCATTTCTCCTTCTATAAGTTTCCATTTTCCCTTTCTAATGGCAAAAGTACCTGTATAGGAGTGAAAAATCCGTATTTGTTTGTCCGATTCAGGAACCTTTTTGCCCAAAAAGGCTGGAAGTACATTGTAGCTGTCTTCCCCTCCTTTGGCTGTTGCACCGGTAAGCTCGGAAAAGGTGGCGAACATATCCGTTAAGCTAATTGCTTGCTCACTGGTAGTTCCCTTTTTTATATGGTCTGGCCACCTGGCAATAAAAGGAACACGGTGGCCACCTTCCCAAATACTTCCTTTGTACCCCTTAAAATCACCGGCCGAAAGATGGCCGTTGGCCCCTTTTCTAGGACCGTTGTCACTAGTTACTATAACAAGTGTGTTTTTAGATAGATTGTACTGTTCTAAGGTCTCCATAATTTTGCCTACGCTCCAATCAACAACGGTAACCAAATCGCCTCTGGGGCCTTCTTTGCTTTTTCCTTTTGCAGAATTGGGGGGTAAAAAAGGAATATGGGGAGATGATAGGGCGAGATAAAGAAAAAATGGTTTTTTACCTTTCGTTTTTTGGGTTTTGTCAATAAATGCTGTTGCCTTTTTTGTGAACTCCAAGTCTACGTTTTCTTCAGACCAATCCGGTACCATTAAGCCTTTTACTACTCCCGGAAGCATGTCCAGGGAGTCTGGGATTATTACGGAAGGGTTTCCAACAGTATATTTGTTTTCAATAAAAGCGTACGGGGGGTCGCTGGTGGAGCAACCAAATGTACCAAAGAAGTAATCAAACCCCAAATCCAAAGGTCCGCCGGAAATAGGTTTTGTGAAATCAATATTTTCCTCATTTTGCTTAACAACACCGGAATAATCTTCCGATTCGTTTAAGTCGTCCTGTAGGGTATACCCATTTTTTGTTTGCCAGGTCCACCCAACGTGCCACTTTCCTATAGAGGCCGAAGTATACCCCTTTTGTTTTAGTATGGAAGCAAGGGTCATTCTATCTTCCTCTATCAGGGAGGGCTCATCATAGCCCAATAGAACAGCTTTTTTTAATCGTGTTCTCCAACTATAGCGCCCTGTCAATAAACCGTAACGAGAGGGGGAGCAAACAGAGGAAGGACTGTGGGCGTCTGTGAACATTATGCCTTCTGAGGCAAGTTTGTCCATATTTGGTGTTGGTATTGCAGATTGTGGGTTGTAAGACCCAACATCACCATAGCCCATATCATCGGCCATGATGAATACTATATTTGGTAACTCTTCGATTGACTCCTTTGACTGTTTGGAATTATTGCAGGCAAATATCACAGTAGAAATCAACAATATACCTATTATTTTATAAGGATAAGGACTTCTTATTTTTCTTAAGTTCTTTTTATTATTCATTCGATTATTAATTTTTTGTTGGGCAAAGGTGTTAAATTTTCAACCCCGCTCTGTGTGGCAACTACATTCTTCACTGCTGTTAGGATTTTTCCTTGGTATGTATCCCTTTCCTTATCTGGATGGGGCAGGTAAATTGTAGAGGTTCTATTTGCGCCATTAAGCGGTAAATTAGGATTTAGCGGTCTCAATACCATAAAGTTCATTATTGGGAATTCCTATCTAGCCTTTATTGCTGAGGGGTTAGATTGGATGTATCTCTTCCTTTCCATATTCTTTTCTTCCGAATATTTTGCTGTTTTAAGTCTTAATTCACTTAGAATTTTAGAACCTTCGTATTCACTTATCAAATTGTGCATTTCGCCTGGGTCGTTCTTTAAATTGAACAGTTGTTCATATTCTGGTTTTTTACTTTTAAAATCCACATCTTGCTCCTCCCAACTCCATTGATGGTGCCCATACATTCTTATATATTTCCAATGGCCCATTCTTATCCCTTCGCTAAAAGGGGTGTCCCTGCCGGTAAACAGGCTTTCAAGAAAAAGTTCTTTTCTCCATTCCTTTTCAGTGCCATTTATTAATGGCACAAGACTTTTGCCCTGCATGGTGGCTGGCGGTTCTATACCGGCATAGTCAAGAATTGTAGTGGTAATATCCAAACTGGAAACCAAATTATCAACTGTACTTCCTTTTTTGTTTTTGGGTAGCCTAGGGTCATAAATAAAACAGGGTATTTTCTCTACCATATCGTACAGAAGTGCTTTTCCGGACATTCCGTATTCACCCATTAAAAGTCCATGGTCGCTGGCGAAGATAATAATGGTGTTATCGCTCAATCCCTTTTTTTTCAGGGATTTCATTAAATCACCGATTACTTTGTCCATCCCTGATATTTGCTGATAATATCGTATGTGATGTTCCTTACAGGATTCTCTGCTATAGTCGTAAATATAGGTGCCTGTGGCCCTACCTTTACTTTGGTCCAATATTCTCTTGGGAATGTTAACATAGGGGTCTGTACCTGTTTCAGCGGGAATAGTAATATTCCTATCCCTATACATGCTGTCATAAAAAGGTCTGCCTTTTAATTTTGGATACTCATTTGCGGGAATCTTATTAAACTAAATTTAAGAATGAAGTAAAACTAGTGCTTTGGTACGCTTTATTTCGCCTGTATTTTAGCGTATCTGTATACTATATGTACAAAAAGTTAAGAAGTGTTGTGGCGGGATGTACACTGGAAAAATGGGGGTGAATATTATATTGGCAATGGGTGTTGGTTGTATTTATTGATTGCAAAATAAACAAAGGGCAAAAACTTTAAATCTCTAAAAAGTTGTTGCCCATTGTGTAAAAGCCAGAAAAAAACGTGCCTAGCTTATGGTGTTCTTCCCTGGTGTGGGTTTGCGGTAAATTAGCAAGACTTAAAGGAGACTTT
>JBFHGV010000446.1:0-3821 GCA_041582955.1 Arenibacter sp. | reverse complement strand
CTGGGAATAAAGACCATAGATAGAAAAAATAAAACAGTAATGGACGCCAATGGCTTTGAGCATGCCTATGATATTTTGGTCCTTGCCACGGGCAGTAGGGCTTTTGTTCCAAGTGAGGTACAAATAAATATGCCAGGGCGCTTTACCATGAGGGAGCGTGGAGATGCCGATAAACTTCGTAAATATCTGGATGACACCGGGCTTCCTACCACAGAACAACATGTGGTTATTGTTGGAGGCGGACTCTTGGGACTGGAGCTTGCGGCGGCACTGAAAAACAGAAATGTAAATATCAGTATTATTCAGCGTGCACCAAGGTTAATGGAACGACAATTGGATAATGTTGCCAGTAGACTACTGGCAGAGGATGTTAGTGAAAGGGGAATTAAAGTATATTTTGATAATGAGGTAAGTACCGTATTTGAAGAAAGGGATAATAAAAATTCCTTGTCGGTAACCCTAAAAACGGGCAGAACCATAAAATGCAATGCCATTGTCTATGCTATTGGAACCCGCCCCAATATAGAATTGGCCAAGCTATCTGACCTTAAAACCGGAAGAGGGGTAGTTGTAAATGAATATCTCCAGTCCAGTGATGATCATATATTTGCCCTAGGCGAAATAGCAGAGTTTAAAAATGCCCTTTTCGGGATTACCTCTGCTGCCGAACAACAGGCAGACACGGCTGCCAAATTTATACTAGGCGATTTTAGTAGTATCTACAACGGGTCAATACTCATGAACATCCTTAAGTTTGAAAACCTGGACCTGTGCAGCTTAGGTATGGTAAATGCACCTGCGGGCGACAGTAGTTATGAGGAAATAATTCTGATGGATGTTAGCAAGAAATACTATAAGAAATGTATAGTTAAGGACGATACCCTAAAAGGTGCCATCCTTATGGGCGACAAAAATGAATTTGCAGAATTCAAAAGACTTATAGAGGAGGAAATAGAACTATCCGAGAAACGAAATGAATTACTTAGAGGACAATCCAATTCAGTACCACTTAAAGGTAAGTTGGTTTGTTCCTGTAGTCAGGTAGGTGAGGGAAATCTTCTAGAGACCATCTCTGCAGGATGCGACGATTTCTCCAAACTGTGTTCCGAAACAGGGGCTGGTTTGGGCTGTGGAAGCTGTAAGCCAGAAATACAGGATATACTAAATAAACAATTACGAACCGTAGCCTCATAAAATGTAGTGTTATGAACGATGATTTACACCGAATATTGATAAAAGGTGGGGTTACCTCGCCTGGAGAACTAAAAGACATTATTACCATGCTGGAAGCTGGCGGACTTAAAGAGGTCTACTTTGGTTCTAGACAGGATTTATTGTTTCCATTGCAGGATGCCCAAGAAGAGAATCTGGAGGAGATATCCAAGTTTAACACAGACATTGTAGCAAACAGAAGTTATCAAAATATTGTTTGTTCCTATATATCGGCCGATATTTTTGACATGACCCATTGGCTAAAAGGATCAACCTATTTATATATATTGGAAGGGTTTGATTACCAACCTAAACTAAAGATCAATATCACCGATCCAAAACAGCGATTGGTTCCTATTTTTAGTGGTAATCTTAATTTTATAGCTTCCGAAAGTGAGGATTATTGGTATTTGAACGTAAAACTTCCGCATTGGAAAAAATCGGTCTACTATCCCGTTTTAATTTACAGTTGGGATATCAGTACGGTTGCCAAAGCCATTGAAGAAATTTATTTGGATGTTGCCGATATAGACGAATTGTTTTATATCCTTAATAAAAAACTGGATACCAATAACAGAACCATTGAGCGGGAACTGGAGATACCTTATATAAAATTCCCGTATTACGAAGGCATGAACAGGATGGGAATAGACCAATACTGGCTTGGGCTCTATTGGCGAAACAATAGGTACGATCTTGATTTCCTAAAGGAGTTATGCGGATTTTGTTTGGACAATAGCATTGGTAAAATTTGTATCACGCCATGGAAATCTTTTATTATAAAAGGCATTAAAAGTTCTAGTAGGCCGGAATTGGAGCGATTTTTAGGTCAGCGTGGAATTAACATTAGGCATTCCCAATTGGAAATGAATTGGCACTTACCAGTAGATGATTTGGAAGCCTTGGAGTTAAAAAAATTCTTGGTCCTCAGTTTTGATCAGAATGATATTAGTACATATGGACTTACCTTTGGCATTAGCAATGAAACCGGAAAACGCACCCATTTTTCATCGGTTATAATAGAAAAAAATATACAGCCAATCATAGTAAAAGATTATGAGGTAAGGCCAACATACAACGTCTTACATTTTAAAAATTTTGACCCCAATACACAAGAATATAGAATATATGCTCAAGATGTGGATAAAATTGAGCTCCCTGGGCTGTTAATGGAGCTTAGTAGAAATTACTTTGGCCAATTGGGTACGGCTGGGATAAAGAAAAAAGAAATTCCCAAGAGCGATAAACTTGATATAAAACGAGAAGTGTACCAATGTAGCTCGTGTTACACGGTGTATGATGAGCACTACGGGGATGCAAAGTGGAACATTCCCAGTGGCACCCCTTTTAATGATGTTACAGAAGACTATACCTGCCCCGTTTGTGCAGCACCAAAATCCCAGTTTTCAAAAATGAAGTTGGAAATAATTTAACTATTGGCCCGTACTGGCACCTTATCAATGGGCGGTAAGTTTCCTTGCTTTAGCGTTCAACAATAAATTGATTGTAAAAATGCTGCCCTCCCCATTTTTGCTCTCCACTTCAATAGAACCGTTCATGGTCTCTATTTGGGTTTTCACCAGGTAAAGACCAAGACCCTTTCCTTGGGTGCTTCCACTTAGCTTACCATACATATCAAAGATTTTTTTTCTTCTTTCCTCATTCAATTCCATGCCCTTCCCATTGTCTGATAAAACTATCTGGATTCCGCCAATTGGGGTACTATTGGAATAGATTATAATATGTGGGTCACGCTCCGGGGACCTATGCTTTATTGAATTCATTATTAGGTGATAAAATATATTGGAAAAATAACGCTTCATACCAAAGGCAGTAGGAGCCTTGGCAAAATCATATTCAATTGTAGCGTGGTATTTGCCAATTTCATCAGAAATTAGGATAAGAATATCCTCCATAACTTCCTTTAGATCAACTTGTTCAAAGTCGGTCGTAGCAATATTTTTTAGTGTCAACGAATGGTTAAGGTCCTTTATGGTACCATCCAATTTTTGCACCGTATTGCCCATAAGTAAAATAATGTCCCTATGATCCCTGTTTTCGTTGTGCTCCAAAAGGTCTATTAAGCTCAATAGGGTAGTAATAGGCCCTCTAATATTATGGGACATAATATACACAAAGTTCTGAAGCTCTCTATATTGTTGAAGAATACGTTCCTTGGCATTTTCCATAATGGTAATGTCCTGGGTGGTACCTGCCATTCTGACCGCATTTCTGTTTTTATCAAAAAATAATTTTCCTTTTTGATGTACATGGCGTAAATGGCCGTCCTTTAAAATAATTCTATGGGAAATGTCTGGATGTTCCCGGTTTTCTATGCTATTATGGACGTTGTTATCAAAAATATCCCTGTCCTCTGGATGAATTAGCTCCAGGTGCGAGTCATAAGTAGGGGTGAACGTTTTTTTATCTTTTCCATATATACTATATAGTTGATCGGACCACTTTATTTCGTTGTTTTGTATATCCCATTCCCAGTTTCCTATATTGGCGATTCTCTGTGCCTCCTTTAATGATCTTTCGCTTTCCCTTAATTCCTCCATAGCACTAATTCGCTCAGTGATATCACGTTGATAAACACTACACCCAAT
>JBFHGV010000445.1:0-3832 GCA_041582955.1 Arenibacter sp. | reverse complement strand
TTAGTCTTATGTACGTCGGCCTCGTGGTAAGTTACCGCCTTTATTTCTTCTTCAAACTCCTCTATAAACTCCCCTCTTATTTCAGCTACCAAATTATTTAGGGTGAAATCCAAAAAATGAACCTTGCAAAAAACAACTTTTTGGTCATATGAAGCGGAAAGGATATCCGATAAAAAATCGACCAGCAAGCAAGTGTGATCCTGAGCCGAGACCCTTATAATAGTGCTTTGATCAAACCTGTTGTTCTGATGGCATAAACCCTCCTTTAGAATGTTTCCCATTCCAACTACTCCGGCCCTAAACAACTCAGCAAGGCTATCACCTTCAATACTCATACGTATATCAGCCGTATGGGGAAGATATTGGATCTTCACTTTTTGGTAGCTTTAACCACTACAAAGGAACCCTCACCAAAGCCCGCTTTGGGAATTTGCACTTCTTTGATCTCATCCAAATCACCAAATAGGGTCTGATTAAAACTCAATTCCTTAAAACCCGCCTCATTCAGCATGGCCTCCATCCGGTGTACGGTATAAAATTGAGCTTTCCCATAGAAGGTACTTCTACTGCGTTTTTCAATATATGACTTGGCCACACTTTGATCTTTATCCAAAAACCCGACTATAATAGACCCCTTGTGCTTTAAAACCCTATACGCTTGTGCCAAGGCCAACTTTAAGCTATCAAAATGGCATACCGTTACAAAAAGAACAAAATCAAACTGAAGGTCCCCGTAAGGTAGGCGCTCCGCAACACCTTTCATAACTTCCACATCTCTATTTATAGCTTTTTCTGCCATGGCAGTTGAAGGCTCCACACCTTCTTTTATACCCAATGGCGCTGCAAACCTACCAGTACCTAGACCCACTTCAATACCATGAATATTTTCTGGCATTGTGTTCAACTGTTCCCTTATCGCCCTTAGTTCGGACTCATACACTTCGGAATAATCCTGATACCATTGCTCGTAATCCGCTACATTCTTATTAAATAGTTCTACATGTGCCATCTCTTGATTTCTTAGAATTTCACAAAAGCTAATCAGAAATGGCACCTTTTAAAATGACATAAATCAGGAGGTCTGTATTTTAACAATAGTAGTCCAGTGCCCTTATAGGCAAAACCCAAGTCTCTCCCAAAGAACAGTGCCCAGTCCACTATAACAAATCGATATCCCAGATTTCGGTTCGTATGGATACCATTCACTTATAATAAAAAAGGCTACATTTTATAATTGGATGAAGTCTTTATCCCAATTTAAATTTTACTATTTTTAAACGGCATTGTTTTAAGGAAGGGAAGCTCCCCTCTTTGCACAAGTATGTAATCAAAAAACCAACCTCAATACCATGAAAATACCACAGCGGATATTTATTGCCCTAGGACTTATACTGGCCTTTTACTTATTATCAGGATCGGATTATCCTAACCTTGATGGGAAGACAACCAACAAAAGGCCCAATATACTATTCTGTATTGCCGATGACTGGGGTTGGCCACATGCCGGAATTTATGGTGATGCCGTAGTCCAGACCCCCGTATTTGATAAACTGGCCAAGGAGGGGGTACTCTTTAATCATGCCTATGTGTCCAGTCCGTCCTGTACCCCTAGTAGAAGTGCTATTTTAACGGGGCAGTATCACTGGCAACTGGGAGAGAGTGCCAACCTGTGGTCTACCATGGATGTAGAAATACCTGTTTATCCTTTATTATTGGAAGAATTCGGATATCATGTGGGGCATTGGCGTAAATGTTGGGGTCCTGGCAATTTGAAGGCCGGGGGTTATGTAGACAAACATCCAGGGGGACAGAATTACCAAAAAGGTTTTGGGGAATTCCTGAAATCCAGGCCAGAAGGGGAGCCATTTTGTTTTTGGCTTGGTGCTTCGGACCCGCACAGGCCATATAAGAAAGGTGTTGGTGAAGAGTCTGGAATTGATGTAGATAAAATAGAGGTTCCTGGTTTTTATCCCGAGGTGGCAGAAATACGCTCCGATATAGCCGATTATTATTTTGAAGTACAGCGATTTGATAGGGACGTGGGCAATGCAATTAAAATGTTGGAGGAGATCGGGGAATTGGAAAATACGATCATTGTAATGACCGGAGACCATGGGATGCCGTTCCCCAGATGCAAAAGCAATTTATATGATATGGGAGTCCGTGTACCCTTGGTCATCCGTTGGGGCGAGAAGGTTAAAGGCAGTAGGATAATTGAAGACTTTGTTTCCCTAACCGATCTGGCCGTCACCTTTTTAGGCGCCGCAGGGGTAGACATTCCTGAACAAATGTCCGGAAAGTCCTTGGAACCCATTCTTTTTTCGGACCAGGAAGGTTGGATAGAACCAGAGCGCGATCATGTAATTTTTGGAAAGGAACGCCACACCCCTGCCCAGCTAGCACCTTCAACAAAAGGGTATCCTTCCCGTGGAATCCGTACCGAAAAATACCTATATATACGTAACATATATCCGGAATTGTGGCCGGCCGGAGTGCCAGAAGGTGCTACCCACCCATTGAACAGTTTTGCAGATTCCGATAATGGACCTACCAAAGCATTTCTTATAGAACACGCCAATGAACCAGAATATGAGCGCTTCTACCAATGGAGTTTTGGCAAGCGCCCGGCCGAAGAGTTGTACGACATAAAAACAGATCCGGATCAAATACATAATCTTGCAGACAGCCCAGCCTATGCTACCATCAAAATGGAATTGTCCAACAAGCTTAATGGCCTTTTAAGAGCAACCAAAGATCCTCGCATAATTGGTGGCGGGGAAAAATTTGACACCTACCCTTACAGGGCAGGATATAAGCTTAACACCGGCAAATAAATATTATCAGGGCGGCGGTCTTTAATAAGCCATTATATGATGCTGGATAAAAAATGATAAACCTTTCATCTTGGTTCCATAGTTATAAATTACGGATTGGTGTTCACTAAAAGCAACAACAAAATTATATTTGCACTAGTATTAACTAATTTTTGTGGAATTTTACAAATACTTAAATCTAAAAAATGTCCAAAAATAAAATTGCCCTAGTAACTGGAGGGAGTCGTGGCTTAGGTAGGGATATGGCCATAAACCTAGCTAAAAAAGGTATAAATACAATCATCACCTACCACTCCAACAAGTCGGCTGCAGAGCAGGTTGTTGCCGAGATTTCCCAATTGGGGCCTACTGCACATGCCTTACAATTGGATACCAGTAAAATTGCTTCCTTTGATCAGTTTTTCTTGGAACTTTCCAATTATTTAAAATCTGAATTTGATGAAGATAAATTTGATTTTTTAATTAACAATGCGGGTACAGGGATATATCAACCTTTTGTTGAAACAACAGAGGAGCAATTTGATGAAATGGTGAATGTACATTTTAAGGGTGTTTACTTCCTCACCCAAAAAGCATTGTCCTTTTTAAAAGATGGGAGTAGAATTATAAATATATCATCTGGTTTAACTAGGTTTACCTTTCCTAATTCATCCGCATATGCTCCATCTAAAGCTGCGGTAGAGGTCTTTACAAAATATTTGGCCAAGGAACTGGCACATCGTAAAATTACGGCCAATGTTGTGGCCCCCGGTGCCGTTGCTACCGATTTTGGAGGTGGAGAAAACAAAACCAATGAGCAAAAAAGAAAAGCGGTCACCGCTGCTACAGCAATGGGACGTGTTGGTGAACCTAAAGATATAGGAGGTGTAGTTGCCTTTTTATGTACCGAAGATGCACAATGGATCAACGGGCAACGTATAGAAGCTTCCGGAGGGATACTATTATAAAACAATTTAGAATTGCTAAAAAGAGGGCCATTAGGCCCTCTAAACATAATC
>JBFHGV010000444.1:0-3844 GCA_041582955.1 Arenibacter sp. | reverse complement strand
GGTACGTTAAAAGATTCCCTTATTTCCTTTTCACTTTTCCCCTGATCCTTAAGGTTATGCCATCTATGGGAAGATTTTATGGCCCTTTCCATAATCCTGTCAATTTCTCCCGGTACCTCTTCTATAAAAGGAGCTGTTTTGTTACGGTCTGGCGTATTCTGATGAAAGAATTCGGCCTGTAGGCGCTTCATATGCTCTGCCACAGCCTCTTCCGCATTTTTTTGCATGCGCGAATCTATAGTGGTGTAAATACGAAGTCCGTCCAGATAAAGATTATACTTATCATCCTCCCCGTCTATAGAGGGTTTGGGGTTCTTCTCTATCCACCTTCGCATAAAGCCTTGGAGGTACATCCTAAAGTAGGTTGCCAACCCCTCCCTGTGGGATTCTGGGCTAAAATTGATATCCATTTTCAGGGCCTGCAAAGAATCTTTTTCCCTGTCTGTAATATAACCGTACTTGGCCATTTGTGACAAAACGGTATTTCTACGATCTACCACTAATTTCTCTCTCCGCATTGGGTTATAATAAAAGGAGTTTTTGAGCATACCCACGAGAACCGCGGATTCCTCAATTTTTAAATCCCTTGGTTCTTTGCCAAAATAGATACGGGAAGCAGAACGTATACCATCTGCGTTGTAGTTAAAATCATAAATATTAAGGTACATTTTAATGATTTCCTCCTTGGTATAGCTGCGTTCCAGTCTAGTTGCAAGAACCCATTCCTTTATTTTTTGGACAATGGTCTCAAAAGTGCTTTTAGAGCGTACCCCAACGAACAACATTCTGGCCAACTGCTGGGAAATAGTACTGGCCCCTCCCTTTTTCCCCAAGTAAACAACGGCCCTTAAGGGACCCTTGGCATCTATACCGGAATGTTCATAAAACCTAGCATCTTCGGTAGCTACCAAGGCCTGCACCAAAGTTTCCGGCAATTCCTCATAGGCCACATCGGTCCTGTTATCCTCCAAATAGAATTTACCCAAGGTCTCCCCATCTGAAGATATAATTTCACTGGCTAAATTTGTCTGGGGATTTTCCAATCTTTGATATTCCGGCAAAGCCCCAAAAGCCCCCCAAGAAGCCAAAAGGAAAATCATGACTGCGGCAAGCACCCCTGCGAAAAACAGGGCCCAGAACCATTTAATAAATTTTAGAAAATTGTTGTTGTTTTTCTTTTTCTTCTTCTTTGTAGCTGTTGCCATAAGCCTACTAATTACTTTTTTCAATTTGATACCCCACGTCTGTAATACCTTCCAAATCCACTATTCCTTCAACCTGCCCATTTTTGCGCATGGCATGAGAAAGTTTTAAGGTATATACGCCCGAAAGCGGGAAAACGACGTTTTCCTTATACCAAAGTTTATTTTCCTTTAAACTACCATAACCTGTTCCCAACCACTGCCCATCTGGTTTGGACATTTCATATTCCAGGGTATCGCGTACCCTATCCCCATTGGGAAAACTTAATTCTGCAATTAAAAAAAGGTTACTAAAAGGATAGGTGGCATCGTTCCTTACATTGATAAACATATTATATTCCTGAAGACTATCTAGCTCACTAAAGCTAAACTCCATTATACTGTCCTTGTTCCAGCGCCCATTATCTGTAGAGTGATAATCGGACTTAACAAGATGCCGGTCACAAGAAACGGCAAGGACTACGATAAAAACTGCAATTACACTCCTAAGCATTGTTAGTAGGTCTTTTTTTGTAATTGTTCTTCCTCTTTTTCTTATTCCTGTTATTTCTGTTGTTTCTTCTTTTCTTCGGCTTATCAAAACGGGTAAGGCTATCCTGTCCTACCACATTTTCAAAAACCTTCTCCACTTCTGGCAGGGTCTCGGTGACGTATTCCTCCAAGCTGGCCACTTTTTCCTTTTTCTTGTTTTTGGCCACGATCTCCAATACCTGGTCCTTGGACAAAACATGCCAATTGGAAGGCTCGTCCTTATAGGAAAACCACAGGGAACCCTTAAAAATATCTACCTTCTGACAGAAGGCCATTCCCTTCTCGGTAAACAGTTTGGTATCCTGTCCGGGGAAGTCCTTCAAGGCATCCAAGTACACATCCAACTCATAGTTTAGGCAACATTTTAGTTTGCCACATTGCCCGGCCAATTTTTGCGGATTAAGGGATAATTGCTGGTAACGGGCCGCCGCAGTACTTACAGACCTAAAATCGGTTAGCCATGTAGAGCAGCACAACTCCCTACCACAGGAACCTATACCGCCCAATCGCTGCGCTTCCTGTCTATAGCCAATTTGACGCATTTCTATACGTATACCAAAAGCTTTGGCCATATCCTTTATCAGCTGACGGAAATCTACTCGCTCCTCTGCCGTATAATAAAATGTAGCCTTGGACCCATCTCCCTGAAACTCCACATCAGAGATCTTCATCTGCAGCTTAAGGACAATGGCAATTTCCCTGGCTCTTTTCTTTATCTCCTCTTCCCTATTCCTACATTTTTGCCAGATATCAATGTCTTTCTGCGATGCCTTGCGGTAAATTTTCGGAAGATCCGGCTTTTTATAGTCTTCCTTTTTCTTTTTCATCTGCACCCGCACCAATTCCCCGGTAAGGGTAACCATACCCACATCATGGCCCGAAGCAGCTTGCGTAGCTACCAGGTCCCCAATGGAAAGTGAAAGATTTTCTGAATTTCTGAAGAATTCTTTTCTGCTATTTTTAAAACGGACTTCCACACAGTCAAATGGTTTTTCCCCATTTGGAAGTGACATATTGGAAAGCCAATCAAAAACCGTCAATTTATTACAGCCATCAGTGCCGCAAGTACCATTGTTCTTGCATCCTTTTGGCTGTCCGTCCTTAGCGGTTGAACAACTGCTACAACCCATATTTCATATGTTGATTCAGTAAAAATGTAACACTTTTACCAAAAAAGGTTCATAAAATTATTAACCGTAAAGATAGTGTTTTTTTGATGCGATGAAAAGAAAGAGTTCTTCGGACCGTATTACACTTTCATAAGCACACCAAAATTCCAGCATTCTAAGGGGAGTGCCCCAGTCTGTTGTGTCTTGAAAACCACTGTTAGAAAAATATTTTTTACCATCTTGGCCCCATCACAAGTATAATTGGAACCATACTATAAAAATAGCAACTTCTTCTTATTTCATTTACCGTTGTAGTAAAAAGTAGGCTACTTTTTATACTTAAGTACTTCAGAACGCCCCTTTTTAAAGATTTTATTGCTGACCACCTTTCCTTTTCTCAATTTCTTTTGTTCCTCGTACGGCAGCTCGTGGATTTCCTTGCACTCCACGGAGCAGCAATTGTTCATAGCCTTGGCGCAATCTTCACATTGAATAAAAAGTAGGTGACAGGCCTCATTGGCACAATTAACATGGGTATCGCAGGCTTGTCCACATTGGTGACAATTGGCAATGACGTCATCTGTAATCCGCTCTCCCCTACGATGGTCAAAAACAAAGTTTTTTCCCAAGAATTTATTTTCCAGATTGCGGTTCTGCACCTGTCTAGTATATTCAATGATTCCGCCCTCCAGCTGGTACACGTTCTTAAATCCTTTATGCTTGTAATAAGCACTGGCTTTTTCACATCGGATACCTCCGGTACAGTACATTACCAATTTCTTGTCCTCTTTATGGTCTGCCAAGTCCTTTTCAATAATATCCAAAGAGTCCCTAAAAGTATCCACATCGGGTGTTATGGCATTCTTAAAATGACCTATCTCACTTTCATAGTGGTTCCTCATATCTACCAAGATGGTATCAGAATCCTCTATAAGTTTATTAAACTTTTCCGCATCTACATGTATACCCTTGTTGGTTACATCAAAAGTATCATCGTTAAGT
>JBFHGV010000443.1:0-3846 GCA_041582955.1 Arenibacter sp. | reverse complement strand
TTCCTTGATCCTTAATTGGATTGTTGGTCCTATTTTGATGTTTGCACTGGCGATTACCTTTTTAAGGGATTACCCGGAATATATGGTTGGGTTGATCCTTATTGGATTGGCACGTTGTATAGCCATGGTACTTGTTTGGAACGATCTGGCCGAAGGAAGTAGCGAATACGGTGCCGGATTGGTTGCCCTTAATAGTATATTTCAGGTTTTTGCCTATAGTTTTTATGCCTGGATCTTTATAACCGTACTCCCTCCCTACTTCGGGTTTGAAGGGGCCATAGTAGACATTTCTATTGCCACTATAGCCGAAAGCGTAGCTATATATTTGGGAATTCCGTTTGCTTTGGGTTTTTTAAGCAGATTGATACTGGTTAAGCAGAAAGGTGAGGAATGGTACTCCAACACCTTTATTCCTGCCATATCTCCCATAACCTTGATTGCCCTATTGTTTACCATAGTGGTCATGTTTTCTTTAAAGGGCGAAATGATTGTTGAAATTCCTATGGATGTTCTTATCATAGCGGTTCCTTTACTTATCTATTTCACCCTCATGTTTATCATCGGTTTCTTTTTTACCAAAGCAATGGGTGCGGAATACGACAAAACAGCCTCGGTAGCCTTTACAGCAGCAGGAAACAACTTTGAACTGGCTATCGCCGTTGCCATAGCGGTCTTCGGATTAAATTCGGGACAGGCATTCGCAGGGGTGATAGGGCCTTTGGTTGAAGTGCCGGCCCTTATTTTATTGGTGCGGGTTGCCTTTGGTTTAAGAAAAAAGTATTACCTAAAAGCCAATGCCTAAATCAGGGATTGGCTTTTGCCGTATTCAATAGAGAACATCATATCAACTTTTAATCAATAGAAGTACATGGTAAGAACAGAACCCATCATAGCCGTGGAAGACGTAGAAAAAAGTTCCAATTGGTACCAGAGGCTCCTGCAATGCAAAAGCGGTCACGGTGGGCCAACATTTGAAATTCTCTTAAATGAGCAGGGGGAACATATCCTTTCTTTGCACAAATGGGGGGAACACGATCACCCCACCCTTATGAACCCCAAAGTAACAATAGGAAATGGATTGATCCTATATTTTGTGGTAGCCGATCTGGATCAAATATGGAAAAATGCAGAAACCTTAAATGCCACCATAGAAAAGACACCACAAATAAACCCAAATTCCGGTCGCAGGGAGTTTTCCCTAAAAGATATTGATGGCTACTACCTGTCTATCTGTAGCAATAAATAGAAACCAAAATAAATTTGGTTCCAATTGCCCAAACGCCTATACAGCCTAACCAAAATAAGGAAAACAGACCACTAAGTCAAAATGGTTGAGCAAAATCCGTAGAGGATATTTTAGAAAAACGAAAATAGTGTTTTGGTCTACCTAAAACTTCTTGCCCTTTGCCATACCCTGATCACGACCAAACGCTTTCTCATTAGCATAAATATACCTAGGGAAGCAAGTCCGCAAATAGCAAACCCAACAAAGAGCGGAAGTGTTGTCCCCAAAATAAAACTACCAATGTAGGTAGCAATGGGTATAGCGATCAAAGTAGATACAAATCCCGTAATAGCAGCCCCTATCCCTGCTATATGCCCTATAGGTTCCATAGCAATGGCCCGTAGATTTCCAAATAAGAATCCCAAGGTAAAAAACTGCAATGCCAAAAATGTTATCAATATAGGTAAACTAGGATTCTGGGTATTATGGAACAAGACCACATAAACTATGGAAATGGCACAAAACAAAATCAAGGACACCAAGGCCAAACGCCTCATTCCAAATTTAACCACCAAAGTACCGTTCATTAAAGTAGACAAGCCCACGGAGATGGCCAGTCCGGCAAAAACAAATGGAAAACTGTCTGCCAAACCATATTGGTTCTCAAATATCTGCTGGGCAGCGCTCAAATAAACCATAAAAGCCCCAGTAATAAGACCGGAAACTATTGTAAACGCAACCGTTTCACGGTATCCTATAAGCTCCTTAAATCCATCTATAAACACATGTCCAGAGAATTCAATCTTATATTCCGGCTTCAGTGTCTCGGGCTGTCTTTTCCAAAACCATATACCTACTACCAGGGTACAAAACAATTGCATGTAAAAAATTGCTTCCCATCCAAAATAATCCAAGAAAAATTTCCCCATGGCAGGTGCTACAATAGGAACCAAAATAAAAAATGCCGTTACAAAAGACATAATCTTGGCCATATAATCCCCTTTGTAAGAATCCCGTATCATAGAGATGCTTATAGTCCTCGGAGCAGATAGGCCTATCCCTTGTAGTATCCTACCTAAAATCATCCATTCCAGTGAGGGTGACAATACACAGATTACACTGGCTATACTAAACACTATAAAACCAATATATACAATGGGCTTTCTTCCAAAACTATCGGACAAAGGACCAAAAATCAATTGTCCAACTCCCAATCCCAAAAAAATCATGGTGATCAACAATTGATTTTTAGTGGGATCCAAACTATTAATAGCCACCCCAATAGTGGCCATCGCCGGCAAAATGGCATCAATAGTCAAAGCCACAATGGACATTAAGGAGGCCATTATGGCAACAAATTCAAATTGAGGTCTTTGTTGCGTTTTTTGCATTGGACAAAAGTAACCATATGGCCTAAGAGAAACTACCATACTGTATTAAATAACATAATACTAACATTATTAAAACCTATTAAGTGGCCCCATGACGTCCTTCCTCCATTCAACCTCCTGTGCTCCTGTAATACAAAGCCCTTTATTACCACTTCCATAGCTGGCTGTCCTAGCCTATTCTAAGGGGAAAAGTCAATAGCCATGTTCCAACTATTCTATTAAATAATTTAAAAAACAGCTCTGGGCAGCTAAAATCCGGTACCATACCATAAAGTAAAGTTATACGCCCCAGGCTAAACAGGAGAACACAAATAGCTAGACATGGAACATAAAATCCCCCTGTGGCCACGTTGAGCACTGAGTAGAATGGTCGTTTTGAAGGCACTTCAATTCTACCAGCTAATTGGGCATGACATCTCCCTACACTATTTGCCATTCTACCATAAAAACCTTAAATTAATGGACACAGTCCAGGTCTTTTTTCCCAGTTTCCATAAATATAAAGGGGCCGCTCTTTAGAAAATAACAATAGTAGTTGGCATGACAAAACTAAGGGGTAAAAACATTTTCGCATTAAAATTGGTATTACATTTGATTAACCATTGGCAATTGCCCAAAGCGCTATGAAAAAACAAACTCTAATTTATATACTGTTATTTTTTATACCTATTCTCTGCCCTGGGCAAAAATTGAGCAACCCGGAAATTAAGAACCTTATAGACTCGTATAAAAAAGACATTCGTGGACCCTATAAAGAAATCCGTTGGTTCTGTACGGATGGCAGTATTCGGCCACCCAAAGACCCCTGTCCGGACAAAATAGGACCAGGGGTACAGCACGCCACTTACAAAAACTCCCTAGTTGATCTAGGGAAGACAAATCACTTGTTCTTTGGTCAAATTCTGACCTATACCTCCAAGGAGGAGTTTTGGGATGTGGAAAACAACCATTCACGTCTTAAACAGTATCAATTGGACAAGTACCTAAGAACCGTTGATAACGGTTGGGTCTTGGAGAAAGGGCAATACTACCGTGGTGCCATACAGGCAGAGGACGAAGAAGCTTGGGGAGTGGATTTTTACAATTGGCTTTTATCCGATTCCAATAACCTATCCAAACATTTTTATCTTATTAGGCAATCCCTAAAGGACGTTCCCCATAAGGGAGATGATAATTTGGCCCAGGTCATCAGGAGCAACTCCAAGGTTATATCCGATCTGGCACCCCAAT
>JBFHGV010000442.1:0-3849 GCA_041582955.1 Arenibacter sp. | reverse complement strand
TTTCCCGATACGCAATACGTGTCTTCCCCAGAAACCAGAAAACGGATCGATGCCGGGTTGATCAGTGACCTGGGAAAAAATGAATCCCTCAATTCAGAAATGGTAATTGCCATTAATCCGGATGTAGTTATTGGTTTTAGCATAAATAATGAAAATAAAGCCTACGAAACCATTCAGCGTTCCAACATTCCAGTAGCCTATAACGGGGATTGGACAGAAGAAACCCCATTGGGTAAAGCAGAATGGATTAAATTTTTTGCCCCCTTCTTTAAAAAAGAGGCCAAAGCAGATAGTATTTTTCGCTCTATAGCGAACAACTATCAAGACGCCAAGGCACTTGCTGCGAAAGCCCAAAGAAGACCTACCGTGCTGAGCGGTGCCCTTTATAAGGATATCTGGTACCTGCCCGGTGGAAAAAGTTGGGCTGCACAGTTCCTGGCAGATGCCAACGCAGATTACTTATGGAAAGATTCCAAAGTAAACGGCAGTCTTTCCCTAAGCTTGGAGAGCGTACTGGAAAGAGGCATTGATACCGACTTTTGGGTTTCCCCTTCCCAATATGGCAGTTATACGGAGTTAAAAGAAGCCAATAGACATTATGCCCAATTTTCGGCGTTCAAGAATAAAAATATCTATACCTATGCCAATAGCAAAGGGCCAACAGGGGGGTTACTTTATTTTGAATTGGCCCCAAGCAGGCCCGATTTGGTCCTCAAAGACCTTATCCACATCTTTCATCCAAAATTACTTCCCAACCATAATCCTATGTTTTTTAAACCCTTAAACTAAGTGCAAAGCTCAAATACATATAGCGTATATTTTTTGCTACTGTTTTTTGTAATGGTAGCTTTCTTTTTGGTTAATATTAGTCTGGGATCTGTTGCCATACCATTAAAAGAAACACTAAATGCCATCATTGGCAAGTCTACCGAAATAGAAACTTGGGCCTATATTATTTGGAACTATCGGATACCCAAAGCCTGCACCGCCATTTTGGTGGGCAGTGGATTGGCTTTGAGCGGTTTGCTCATGCAGACCTTGTTCAGAAATCCCTTGGCAGGGCCATTCGTCCTGGGTATTAGTGCCGGGGCCAGTTTAGGCGCCGCCGTATTGATATTGGGTTCTTCCCTACTGTCCGGTGTTTTTGCATTCGCCATGGTAAACGACTTTTCCTTGGCCGTGGCATCCAGTACCGGAAGCTTTCTGGTGCTACTAGCGGTTATGTTGGTTGCTGCAAGGGTAAAGGATACCATGGCACTGCTGATAATAGGCCTCATGTTTGGTAGCATAACAACCGCCTTGGTAAGTGTACTTTCCTATTTTTCCCCGGCCGAAAAATTACAGCAGTATATTTATTGGTCGTTTGGCAGCATAGGAAATCTATCCTGGCCCCAGCTTTTATTATTGTTTGCCATTGTAATCCTAGGAACTTTGATCTGCATTTTCTCCATTAAGTCGCTAAATGCATTGCTATTGGGGGAAAACTATGCTAAAAGCCTTGGAGTGAACATAGGTCGTTCTAGATTTTTTATTATTCTAGCTACGGGATTATTGGCCGGTGGCATAACTGCTTTTGCAGGTCCTATAGCCTTTATAGGTTTGGCGGTGCCCCATTTAACCAGGCAAATTTTTAATACCACAGACCATAGAATATTGGTTCCAGCGGTATTGATATACGGAGCCATTCTAATGCTGGTTTGCGACACCATAGCCCAAATGCCAAATTCGGCCAACGTCCTGCCCATCAATGCCATTACCTCAATTATTGGAGCTCCTGTGGTGATCTGGCTGCTAATACGAAAAAGAAAGATGATCTTTTAAGCTATTCCTTTATTATGGCCATACCCTTGATCATCATAGCTTAGCCTTTTATACCACTAGCACCCACCAAAAGCAAACAAAAACCAATACCTTAGCAATTATAAAAAAGATTTAAAATAAAGCACACCCCTACACATATCGCCCTGGATACGACAGACCTTTGCATAGGGTATACTGTAAAAAAGCAACAAAACCGTATTGCCAAGGACATCAATTTTTCCCTTTTTAAAGGGGAACTGGCATCCATTGTGGGCGTAAACGGTATTGGAAAGTCTACCTTGTTGAGAACTTTGGGCAATATACAGCCCAAGCTATCCGGTACAATACAGCTAAACAATAGAGTATTGGAACAACATTCTATTATAGAACTGGCATCGGAAATTAGTGTGGTCCTTACCGAACCCATTGCCTCCAAAAACCTTACGGTATGGGAATTGATAGGGCTCGGCAGACAACCCTACACCAATTGGATTGGAACACTGACCCAGAAAGACAAGGAGAAAATTAAGAACGCCATTGATATGGTCCAGATAACGGACCTTACTTACAAAAAATGCTACGAACTTAGTGACGGGCAATTACAACGTGTCATGATTGCCAGGGCATTGGCACAGGACACCCAACTTATTATGTTGGACGAACCTACCTCCCATTTGGACCTTTACCATAAGGTACAGATATTAAAATTATTAAAAACCATTACCCAACAGACCAATAAGACCATATTATTTACCACCCATGAAATAGAAATTGCAATACAGCTGTGTGACAAAATATTGCTACTGGAAAAAAACCAGAATACCTTTGGGTCTCCCCATGAGCTGATCCAGAAGAAAAGTTTTGAAAAACTTTTTCCAACAGACACCATTACTTTTGATTCGCAGACCGCTTCCTTCAGAGTCAACAAGAAATAAAAATCCACAACGGATTCTTTTAACACAATCCATTATCTTTACCCAATAGAACTTATGTTAGATGAATGAATTGCTTATACATGTAACCCTTACATTGATTGGCTTGGCAATTGGCTATTTGTTGGGAAAGTATATCCAAAACCTACAAACAACATCTAGTCAGGGCGCCCTGTTGGAGCGGGAGCAACAACTAAAAATGAACGTGGATTCCTTGAAGCTAAAACTCCAGAGTTCGGAAAAACAGTGTTCCCAATTGCAGGTTGAAAAAGAGCAGCTGGGCTATAAAATTGTTCGCTATCAGGCCCAATTGGAGAATTTAGAGCTAAAGAATCAGGAGCAGAAAAATGAAGTAGAAAAACTCCAGGAAAAATTCTCTAAGGAATTTGAAAATTTAGCCAATAAAATCCTGGAAGAAAAGAGCAGTAAATTCACGGAACAAAATAGGGAAAACATAAAAAACATCTTAACGCCCTTACAGGAAAAGATTCTACTTTTCGAGAAAAAGGTAGAAGACAGCCAGAAAGAAAGTGTGGGCATGCATTCGGCCTTAAGGGAACAATTGGCCAACCTGCAAACCCAGAACCTTAAGATTACCCAAGAAGCCGAAAATCTTACCAAAGCACTCAAAGGAGATAGCAAAATGCAAGGAAACTGGGGGGAGCTGGTATTGGAACGGGTTTTAGAAAAGTCAGGTTTGGAAAAGGACCGGGAATATACCATACAACAAAGCTTTACCCGTGAGGATGGCAGTCGTGTGCTTCCGGATGTTATTATACATTTGCCCGATGGCAAAAAAATGATCGTAGATTCCAAAGTTTCCCTAACCAACTATGAGCGTTACGTAAATGCCGAAGAAGAGAATAAAGATAAGTTTTTAAAAGACCACCTTAGCTCAATAAAACGACATGTAGACCAACTCTCCTCTAAAAAATATGAGGATCTTTACGAAATGGAGAGTCCGGATTTTGTTCTGATGTTCGTCCCTATTGAACCAGCATTTGCCATTGCCATCAACAACGACAACTCTTTATACAACAAAGCTTTTGATCTAAACATAATCATCGTTACCCCTTCTACCCTATTGGCTACCTTGCGTACCATAGACACTATGTGG
>JBFHGV010000441.1:0-3849 GCA_041582955.1 Arenibacter sp. | reverse complement strand
CTTCCAATGCGGGTATATGGGTTGTAGAGGTAACCACCATTCTGTCTACCGGTACCCCTACAATGGCATCGTATTCATCCTTATTTAGGGTTATGGTTGCCAAATTTTCCTTGGGCACCAACGCATAGGTAAAATTATTTTCAGAATTGGGCCAAGGAGAATTTACCTCCATAACAGTGAAATGGGAGAACTGTGTGATATGGAAACCACGGGCATGGTCAATTGCTACGGTTCGCGATTCAGAAACACTGCTAACCCCTTCCTTTTTAGGTTGTTTACAGGACCAAACTAATATCAATAATAGAAAAACAACTGCTTTATTCAAGAGATCTAGGTATTGTTTGTGTAATCAAAAGTAGTATTAATTTATGGAATCAAAATTATTGTAAATAAAACAAGGGTCCTATTTTATTGGTCCTACGTCATCTATTTTTGATTTAATTAAAAGATATGCCAAGCAAAGCTAACCCCTTGTTTAATCAGTTGCCATGATTCTGGTAGAACATTTTTTAATGAGCTTTAAAGGCATCGTGTTTATGATAAACAAAAAAAAAGAGAAGCTGATACTTCCAAAAAAAAGTAGTAGTTTCGCTGCGAATTTTGGTTGCTATTCCCAAAAGTAGGGGATAGGATTAAAAGGGAATTCGGTGAAAATCCGAAACTGTTCCCGCAACTGTAAACTTGGTCCATTTTTTAATGGATGGTTACCATTTCTTCAAACACCACTGCCCTTTTACATGGGGTGGGAAGGTAAATGGTAATACGTAAGTCAGGAGACCTGCCAAATTCATCACTAAAAAGAAAAGACTTTCGGGCAAAGGGTCTTCTGGGATATGGAAAAAAAACAGATAATCTTACTTTTATTTGCGCTTTGGGGCATAGGGGCTGTGTATGCACAAAGGGATAGTGTAATAGTGTTGGATGAGGTTATACTTAGCGATACCAAATTTCTACATTTTTCAAAAGGCGTTAAATTGAGGGTCATTGGCGATTCGGTCCAACAGAAAATAAGTAGTTCCCTCACCGATTTATTGCGTTCCAACTCCACTATCTACTTTAAGGAAAATGGATATGGCATGGTGTCCTCGGCCTCGTTCAGGGGTACCAATGCACAGCAGACCGCCGTTGTCTGGAACGGTATTGCTATTAATTCTCAACTCACAGGTCAGACCGATTTCAATACCATCATTCCCGAAAATTATGACAATGTGGTGGTTAGAAGCGGTGGAGGAAGTGTACAATATGGGAGTGGCGCTGTAGGGGGTACCATTCTATTGAACGATAGTTTTGGATTTAATGAGGATTGGGAAAACAAATTCTCCTTGGGTTATGGAAGCTTTAATTCTAGCCAACTTAGCTACAATACCTCATATGGAAACGACAAACTATCTTTCAATTTTGGAGTTAACCGTAAAGCTTCCGATAATGATTATAAATATTTGGGTACGGATAAGAGGAATGAGAATGGAGCCTATAATGTGGTAAGCATAAATGGCAATGTGGGCTATTTTATCAACCCAAATAAGATGCTGAAAATATTCCATAACACTTTTGTCGGTGACAGGGATTTTTCGGGTACATTGACCGCTCCTGCAGATGAGAATTATAAGGATGTAAATACGAGATCGTTAGTAGAACTTAGCAACTTTAATGAGCATAAGGTGGTAAGGATAAAGGCTGGTCATTTATATGAGCGTTACCGTTATTTTCCCAATAAGGAAAGAAATGAATTTAGTTATGGGGAGGCCAATACTTTTTTGGCCAAGTATGATTACAAATATCAATGGAACAAATTTAGCCTTAATGGGATTGTTGATCTGTCTGCTATAAGCGCCAAGGGTTCTTCTATAGAAAAGGCCAGTAGGAACTCTGTTTCGGGCACTATTTTAATTTCCCATGATCTAACGGACAAATTTAGTTATGGTGTTAATCTAAGACAAGAGGTGGTGAGCGATTTTAAGAGTCCCTTTCTGGTGGCTTTAAATAGCAATTATAGGTTGAGTAGCAGCTATGCCTTACAATTGAACGCTTCCAAAAACCATAGGGTGCCCACTTTTAACGACCTTTATTGGATAGGGGCGGGGGCAAGCGGAAATTTGGAGGTGTTGCCAGAAACCTCATGGCAGCTAGAACTGGGGCAGACCTTGGAACGAGGGAAATATTCTTTTTCCGCAAATACGTATGCCATAAGATCTAACAACTCCATTCAGTGGCGACCCAATGACCGGGGTATATGGATGGCTATGAACATACAGGAGGTATCCCAATATGGCTTGGAGTTGGGGTTGGATTATAGTACCACCTGGGCCCAACATAAGTTACTCTGGGAAAATGAGTACGCCTTTACCAAATCCCTGGATAATGCTACCAATAATCAATTGTTGTACGTACCCCTGCATAAATTTAGATCCAATATGGCGTACCAGTACAGGAGAATAGCGCTTTTTGGACAATTTCTCTATAATGGTTTGGTGTATACCACCACTGATGAGAGTGAAGATCTACCAGGATACCTGGTGTCGCATATGGGGGTAGACTACCATTGGCCCAGTACCTCTAAACTTAAGGTAACAGTGGGTCTGAAGGTCAATAATGTATTTAATAAAAAATATCAAAACGTGGCATACAGGCCCATGCCCAATAGAAATTTTCAACTACATATAATTACTAAATTCTAAAATTGATTAACAAATGAAAATTAAAAATGCATTTTTATCCTTGATGATTCTTGGTCTTTCAGTGTCCTGTACCAATGATGATGACGCCGGAGAGGCACCATTGGGTGCTTACGAAAATGGAATATTGGTATCTAATGAAGGTCCTTTTAGCAACGGATCGGGAACGGTTACTTTTATTTCCGATGATTTGTCCGTTGTGGACAATTCCATATATAAAAATACAAATGGGGAGGACTTGGGAAATGTAGTGCAATCTATCGGGTTTTCGGAAGATGAGGCATTTGTCATTGCCAATGTCTCCAATAAGATAAATGTGGTAAATAGGTATTCCTTTGAAAAAATTGCCAGTATAGAAGAAGGATTGAACAACCCCAGGTATTTTGTTGCGGTAAACGGTAAAGGCTATGTTACCAATTGGGGTGATACGGCAGATGAAACGGATGATTTTGTTGCCATCATCAATTTACAGAATTATACGGTTGAGGGGTCCATTTCAGTTGCGTTGGGACCAGAAGCTATTTTGGCCCAGAACAATACAGTATATGTTGCACATCAAGGTGCCTGGGGGCAAAACAATAAGGTTTCCGTGATCAATACCGACTCCAACGAAGTGATTAAAACTATAACGGTAGGGGATGTGCCCAATTCCATGCAGTTGGATGCTTCCGGAAACTTGTGGGTTTTGGCCTCCGGTAAGCCGTCATATACAAATGACGAGACAGCAGGGGTACTTTCCAAAATAAACACTACAACGAACGAGGTGGACAATAGTTTTGAGTTTAATACCACAGAGCATCCTGGGCTGTTACAATTGGAGGGCAGTACTTTGTATTACTATATGGGTGGTGCCGTCTACAATCAAAATGTATCTGCTACTTCCCTAAGTAAAGAAGAGGTATTAAGCGGTGTTGGTTTTTATACCATGGCGGTTAGTGAAGGCCGTTTGTATGGTACGGATGCGGGCGACTACGCAAGTAATGGTACCCTTACGGTCTATGATCTAAGTACAAAGCTGGCCGTTGAGACCCTTAGTGTTGGTATTATTCCGGGAGGTGTCTATTTTAACTAATTAAAAGTCTACCACATTGTAGGTCTAGATTTTGAACTGTGACCTATAAAACATTAAGTCCCCATTTTCCTGTATATGATTAGGAAACTGGGGACTTAATGT
>JBFHGV010000440.1:0-3859 GCA_041582955.1 Arenibacter sp. | reverse complement strand
TGATAATGGTCTTTAACACCAATTACGAATTGGTGTATGTAGAAGGGGAGGAGCTGGATCGAATGAATTTTAATAAGACCGAATTGCAGGGCATGAAAATAGATGATATTTCTTTTTTCTCAAGGGCCCAGACCATAAAAATAAAAGACGATATAAGAAAAACCTTAAACGGCAACAAAATTTCCTTGGAAGTTGATTTTCAAGATCAAAATTATGCGGTTAATTCCACTCCGTTATATTCCGATCAAAAGAAAATATTATGGGCCCTTTTTGTGTACAACAATGTAACGGAGCAAAAACAAATACAACACAAATTAGAAAAAACCCTTAAGGCCGAACAGGAACTCAATGAATTGAAATCCCGTTTTATTTCTATGGCATCCCATGAATTTAGAACTCCCTTGAGTGCCATACTTTCATCGGCCATATTAATTGGAAAGCAAAATGAGCCTGGAAAAGAAGAACGGCGAATAAAACATGTGTCCCGAATTAGGAACAATGTTAAGGACCTGGTGGTTATCCTCAATGATTTTCTGTCTTTGAGCAAATTGGACGAAGGGATGGTCCGTGTAAAGCCACAACCTTTGGAACTAATCCAATTTATAAAGGGACTGTTGGAAGACTTGGAACTTACCAAAAAAAGGGGACAGAAGATTATATTAAATCACTCCAAACCCTGGATGTCGGTTTATCTGGACCCCAAATTATTAAATCACATACTGATGAATCTCATTTCCAATGCCATTAAATATTCCGATGAGCATCAAACTATTAACATTGAAGTCATAGGGAACACAAGAGACATTGTAATACATGTTAAGGATTTGGGCATAGGGATACCGGAAGAGGATCAGGATAAACTTTTCCAGCGGTTTTTTAGAGCAGAGAATGCCACTAACCTACAGGGAACTGGCCTTGGGCTGCATATCGTAAAGCAATATACAGAGCTTATGGGAGGAAGTATCAATTTTATAAGCAAGCCTGGCCAAGGCAGTACCTTTACCTTACAACTCCCTTTAAATATACACGAAAATGAAAAGAATACTGTTAATTGACGATAATAAGGATGTTAGGGAAAACACTGCCGAAATTTTGGAATTGGCCAATTACAAGGTGGCTACTGCCGAAAACGGAAAAATAGGCGTGGAAATGGCCAAAGAATTTAAGCCAGATGTAGTGGTCTGTGATATTATGATGCCGGAGATGGACGGATATGGTGTTTTGGAGGTATTAAGTAAAAACAGCTCTACTGCAAGTACCCCTTTTATTTTTTTAACGGCCAAAACCGAGCGTGAAGACATGCGGTTGGGAATGAATATGGGGGCGGACGATTATTTGACCAAACCCTTTGAGGATAAGGAATTATTGGAAGCCATAGCCTGTCGGTTACAGAAGAACGAGTTTCTTAAGAAAGAAATTGCCAAAAATAAGGAGGGGCTCAATTCTTTTTTGAACGAGGCTTCCCAATATATGGATATGGAGAGCCTTTCCAAAGATTATCCTCTTAAAAAGTACGAAAAAAAGGAGGTGGTATTCTGGGAAGGGGATAATGCCCATGCTATGTATTTTATTGAAAGTGGCAGCATAAAAACCTATAAAAGCACTGAATCTGGTAAGGAATTTGTAACCGGAATCTATGGTGCGGGCAATTTTATAGGTCAGCTTTCGCTTTTAAACACTGATAGGACTTATGTAGAAAATGCAACCGTGTTGGAGGATGCACAACTCTGCTCCATTCCAAGAGAGGATTTTACCAAATTGTTGTACGGTAACGCTATTGTCTCCCAGAAATTTATAGGTATGATTTCCAATAACCTAATGCATTTACAGGAGCAATTGGTAGACATGGCTTATGCTTCTGTAAGACAAAGGGCGGCAAAGGCATTATTGGAACTTTATGATAAACGGGTTATTCAGGACGACGCTAGAAGTGCAATTGGAATTCCAAGGGAGGATTTTGCCGGGATGATAGGCACGGCAACGGAAACTGCCATACGTACCTTAACAGATTTTAAGGATGAAGGCCTTATAACCACAGATCATGGTCGTAGAATAGTTATTTTGGATAAAAAGGGGTTGAGAAATGTGGCCGACTTTAAGTAGGTTTCCACTACTTACTCTGTAGAATGCAGCTTTTTGGATTTGCCGAAAAGTAGTTTTAGCTTTTTGATGGCGAAGACCAATAGTATTTTTTGAATAGAACCTTTAAAACTTCCGGCCAGTTGTAGAGGATGCACGGCAGATTTGGTACGGTTAAGGCTTAGTTTAAGACGTTCCACCTCAATATCCCTTAACAAGCTTAAGACTTTAAGGCGTTCATCAATCTCTTCAAAGGAATTGTATTGCTTTCCCATAGTTTAATCAAAATAATGTTTTGAAAATTTACGCAATATTGGCCGGTTGATCTTGTCCCTTATAAGATAGCAAACAATGGCAATAAATAGGTATCCCGCACCAACAATCAAGAATCCCATATAGGAACTATCCAAAGTTTGGTTCAAGGCGTTGGAGACTGCCCAGGATAGTAAAACCATGGCCAATAAGACCAAGGCACCAATAAGGAACATTTGTGCAAAAATGGTCACAAACTTCATTAATACCTTAAATATCTTAAGCTTGGTGTATTCCTCGCTATTTTCTAAATAAGACCTTATATTGGTCCCGGCCTCCATAAGGTCTTGTTTAATATTGTCCAAAGCCATTCCGCTTATTTTTGTAATTGGGCATTCTTCTTTTTCAGATCTTCTAATTTACGCTCCAAGGTAGCTATAATATCATCGGCCTTATAACTCATTGTGGATATGGCTTCATCCAATTTTCTGTCAAATTTATCTTTTTTCTCTTCCGCTGTTTTGGTAAGTTCATCCTTGGCATGGGAAATCCGCTCTGCCAAGTCCTGACTGGTCTCTCCAACTTTTCGTTTAATTTTATGTCTGGTCTCCACACCCTTGTCCGGGGCATATAAGATTCCTATTCCTGCTCCTATAGCAGCACCCGTCAACAATGCCAAAAGGACATTTCCGTTATTATTTGTCATGATTTCTGTTTTTAAGTTTTTTTTAAAATTATTTCATTTTATTATCTCAAAAATAATCCCATCACTGTCTATTTGAAATGATTTAAATCATATGATGATAGGGAAATAGTCCTTAATTTGTAGAAGCCGAAATTACCAACCCCCAACATAATAAACTTAGAACATATGAAATCTAGGGTTCATAAACAGGTGTCACGGCGCTTTTTAATTAAGAACTTTCACAAAATGCGGGAAATGGAGAAATCTATCAAAATTGTCCGTAAACAATCAAAGGATACATTACAATTGTCGGTATTGGGAAAATTGGAAGACGACTGTCTTACGCCCGGTAAGAAATTAAATGGTTCCAAAGAGAATATTAAGGAATATTGGAAAGGGCTTTTAGGAGCGGAGACGGATTTTGGATTAATCAGTAATCCAGAAGTCGGGACTGTATTTGTATGCGGTCCATTGGTCTCATTATTTCTGCATGATCTTTACGGTAAGGCATTGGGAGAAATGACTGCTGGACCATATGGTATCCTTAGGGGACTTGGGATATCGGAAAAAGACGTGACCTACTATCTTAAGAAGTTGATAGATTGCCATTACCTACTGCTGATCAGGGGTAAGGAAAAGGAATTGGAGGACATAGAAAATTGGTTGGCAAAAATGGGTCAAGGATTATAGGTGTGGAGTAAAATTATTGAGGAGTCAACAATTAATTCTCCAAAAGGTTTTTGAGGTGTTACTGCAAAAAAAGAAGCAGTAGGCCTAGCCCTACTGCTTCCCTATTGGGGTTAAATTCCGTTTGTACTGCCATTCTTGCCTTTAAGCCATATT
>JBFHGV010000439.1:0-3863 GCA_041582955.1 Arenibacter sp. | reverse complement strand
TTTTTGGCCAAGAAAGGAATATGGGTATCGGAGTATAGAATAGAATCCGGACTAAATTGTGGGGGACATGCCTTTGCCACAGATGGCTACCTAATGGGTCCTATTATGGCCGAGTTCAGGGACAATAAACAAGCCTATATAGAAGAAATACATGACATTTTAATTCCGGCACTTGTCAACAAGGGCCGCCAAGTACCCCAACAAAACCTACCGTTAAAAATAACGGCCCAAGGAGGTGTTGGTACCGCAGAGGAACACCAATTTTTAATAGATCATTACGGGGTAGATACTGTAGGTTGGGGAACGCCATTTCTTTTGGTCCCTGAGGCCACTACCGTGGACAAGGCTACCTTGGAAAAATTGGTGACGGCCAAGGAAGAAGATCTTTACTTAAGTGATATATCCCCTTTGGGCGTGCCCTTCCACAACCTACGTGGAAACACCAAGGATTTGGAAAAACAAAAAAATATAGATAAGGATAGACCTGGAAGCTCCTGTCCAAAGAAATTTGTGGCCCTGAACAAGGATTATTCAGACAAAGGGCTGTGTACTGCATCAAGACAGTACCAACATCTAAAAATAAAAGAACTGGATACATTGGGCCTAAGCGAAAAGGACTACACAGCTAAATTGAATAAAATAACGGAGAAATCCTGTACCTGTGTGGGTCTAGGCACCTCTGCACTTTTGGCTTACGGACTGGATACCAGGACCGAGGGGCCAGGTGTATCAATCTGTCCCGGCCCCAATATGGCCTATTATTCCAAAATAATGACGCTTAAAGAAATGACAGACCACATCTACGGCCGTGCAAATGTTATTGTCAGAACCGATAGGCCACATATGTTTATTAAGGAATTGGGAATTTATCTGGAATACCTAAAAAACAGAATTGCCGAATCCCAGGATAACATGAATAGGAAACAAGAAAAATATTTGTCAAAATTCATACATAATCTTGAGCAAGGCATTGTCTATTACCAAGGATTATTTGCAAACCTTAATGGGCAATTTAAAAATGTTAAGGATTCTGTTTTGGCCGAATTGGCCCAAGGGCTAAGAACCTTGGAAGGCTTTAAACAGGAGATAGAGGCCTCTACTATGTCCGAGGTATATTTGTAATTAGACCTGGTCCGTATTTAATGGGTGGGCTCAACCATTTATTAGTTCCATTTTTACCTATGTATTAGGCCTCTCCGGATAGTCGCCACTATGCACTATACCTTTGAACAAATAGTTCATTTCATATTATCCCCTCTGGCTTGCCTTAGCAAGGCAGAGGGGATTTAGGTTATATTAAAATTGTGATAGGACCCCAATTTAAAGGTTTCCAAATTTTAATTAAGCGGGATAGCTTGGGTGCTAAACTCGGGCTTTTTTAGTTTTACCCCCAATTTTTCAATAACGGTCGGAGCTATTTGGTTGGTAAACAACTGTTCCTGAGAAGTAATTTCCCCTAGCGCGCCAACTCCTTTTCCAAAAGCCACCAACCAAACCTCATCTGCACCCTTAATATCACTCCCATGGCTTTTCCAAGTTTTTAGGGGTTGGGTACCACGTCCGTGGTCTGTAGTGATAATAAATGTTGTGTTATCCTTGTAAAAGTCATCGCTCTGTACAAACTGCCACAATTCCTTGATCAATCCGTCTGTATTATGGGCCGATTTTAAATAGGCCTCATAGTCCCCATCATGGGCAAAGTCATCTGTTTCCCCATAGGAAATATACACCAATTTAGGATGGCTCTTTTTCATATGCTCCAAGGCATAGTGATGTGTAAAAGCATCTAACCTCACCGATCCCCAGGGACTGGGTATTTGGGGCTGTAGCTGATTCAAAAATTCCTCACGGGGAGTTAAATTATCCCCTTCGGCAATATCGAACCCGGCATTTACAGGCACTCCCGAACGTTCCTCGTTAACGATAAACGGAAATACGTCCCAACTGCCAAAAGCGGCCACTTTACCTTTATAAGCCGATAAATTGTTCACCCTTTCCAATAGGGTCTCATTGGGATTGTTTATTTTGCTATTACTGGTAATACGTTTATCGTCTGCACTACCACTGAGTATTTCATTATACCCAGGATACGAGAACCACATTCTGTTGGTTAAATTCACCTTACTACCTTTTGTCCTATTCCCGTGCAATTGGCCCATTTTAGACACTTTATTCCAAAAAAATGGCATCAAAAGCGATCGGCGCTTTTCTGGATCATTGTCCCAGAAATGAGATTTCAAACCGGTAGTATCCCCAACATAGGTTTTATTGGCCACCAATAATGGGTCGGCCCCAGCAAATAGTTCTTGCCAACGAAAACCGTCCAAAGTGATCAAAATAACATTGGACGCAGCTTTATCTTGGGCAACAAGGGGACCAAATAGGCCCATTAACAATATAAGGGCGACGTATGTAATGATGTTCTTCATTTTTTGCTTTTAATAAATAATTAGTTGTTTGTCTTAAAGGAAGCCGTTTGGGACCAATCGCTCCAATTTAGATTTTGATCACGGTACCGCACCCGCCAGAAATAGCTTGTATTTGGCTTTAACCTATTGGTTTTTTCGTCGGTAAGGTCGTCATCCTTTTGCCTGTTTTCCTTGTAGTACCAATTTTCATATTGTTTCCAACTATCAAAAATGGGCTTTTCAAAATCTGGGCTTACACTTATCTGCCAATGTGAGGCCGCATGGAAAGCATTACCAAAGTCACTATTAAACTCTCCAGCTTTAAGTGTAGTCCCTGTAAAACTTACCGTTTCGTTATTTGGGGAGATGGCTTTAGGGGCACCAGGCTTTCTTTCCTTCTTATAGATTACGATGCTGTCCCTAAGCTCATTGTTTCGCTCCAACTCCCTATTCCCTTGGCTTATCCGCTTTATGGTAAACTTGGGGTCGTCCTGACTGGCATCAACTTCTACCATAACAAAGCCATATTCATCCTGGGTAACTGTAAATTCGTCATAGTCCCTACCTTCAAATTCGCCCCAATTGTCAATGGCCCCTCCTGCAGAAGCCACGTTGATCCATAGGTGCTTATGATCTTTGGACTGTCCTCTTGAATAACCATGGGTATGCCCAAAAAAGTGAATACTGGGCTTGCCCGTATTGGTGGTAAAGGCCTCCAATAGGGCCACTACTTTTCCGGTAAAATCCTCTTCTCCAGGAATCCACAGTTCCGATTTATGGGGGTGGTGCAATTGTGCGAACACAAAATCCACTTCATCATTTTCCGCCGTTTCATCCAAAAGCTTTTTTAGCCACTCGTACTGATCCCTACTGTTATTGTAACCATCGTTGGAGTTGAGCCCAATTATCCTAGTATTGCCATAATCCTTGTACCACCAGTGTTCCGCATAGGCCGGGGTACCATTTTCCGGAAGACTAAAGTATTTAAAATAAAAGACGGAATTTTTCTCATGGTTTCCCAGAACTGGATAAACAGGCACCTGGGAAAACAATTTTTCGGCAGGATTAAAAAAATGTTCCTTCCACTGATAGTACTTGGTTCCGTTCTCTACCAAATCGCCCGGTATCATGACCATGGCCAGATTACTTGGCAAATTGCCGCCAAACTCTTTTTCTAAATATTTCAATATACCGTCGTTGACCACTTCGGAGAATTTATCGGGATTATTGTGGTCTATTTGCATATCGCTCATGGCCACTATTTTAAAGGACTCATTATCACTGGCAAAGGGAGGGGTCTTAAATTGGAATATGTCCGACCTTATCTTGCCAGTTTTTACCCTATAATAGTATTCTGTAAAGCGTTCCAAACCCTGTATTTTCACTTCATGGATCCTGGATTCGCTAAAATTAATATCGTAAGCAATTCCCTTACTTTTTTTACCCAACTTTGGG
>JBFHGV010000438.1:0-3875 GCA_041582955.1 Arenibacter sp. | reverse complement strand
TTGAAACGTTATCAAGAAAGGCGGAGGGACTAGACCCGGTGAAGCCTTAGCAACCCTTTTTCTTTTTCGATAACTATCGGGAGGAACAAAGAAGGTGCTACGTTCTAATCCTAGGCGGGGTTTTATCTACTACAATTGGCCGCAGGAATAGATAACAGTGAAAAAGACGTTGGTCTTAGACTTTTCCTTACTTGATTTATTTTAATTTTTTTGATACCGATATATGGGTAAATCCTATAGTATACGGTGTCTATTTTTTAATTTTGCTGTTCCCTGCTAACTAGGGGCAGGAAATATTTTATGGTTTGGTCCCTTAGCGGAGCCAAAAAAAATGAAAGCTGATATGAAGAATATTCAGGAGGTACTAAAGGAAAGGATTTTGGTGTTGGATGGTGCCATGGGAACCATGTTACAGCGGCATAAATATACAGAGGAGGATTTTAGGGGAGAACGATTTAAGGACTGGGAGCATCCCTTACAGGGGAACAACGATCTTTTGTCCCTCACTCAGCCCGAAGCCATTGCCGAAGTACATCGCCAGTATTTTGCGGCAGGTGCAGATATTGTTGAAACCAACACTTTTTCTGGGACTACAATAGCCATGGCCGATTATCATATGGAAGATTTGGTATACGAACTAAATTATGAGTCGGCCCGAATAGCCAAGGCCGTTGCCGAGGAATTCACGGCCAAGGAACCCCATAAGCCACGATTTGTGGCAGGTAGTATAGGGCCCACCAATAAGACGGCAAGTATGTCGCCCGATGTAAACGACCCTGGATATAGGGGAGTGTCTTTTGATGAATTAAGGCTGGCCTATAAACAGCAGGTAGAGGCGCTATTGGATGGGGGTGCGGACATTCTATTGGTAGAGACCATTTTTGACACCTTAAATGCCAAAGCAGCCTTGTTTGCTATAGAGGAGGTAAAGGAAGAACGTGCTATAGAGGTGCCCATAATGGTAAGTGGTACCATAACGGATGCCTCTGGCAGAACCCTTTCTGGGCAGACCGCAGAAGCTTTTTTGATATCCATTAGCCATATTCCTATTTTATCGGTAGGATTCAATTGTGCACTGGGAGCCAATCAGTTGGTGCCTCATTTGGAGGTGCTGTCTGCCAAAACCGAACATGCCGTTTCTGCCCACCCCAATGCGGGGTTGCCAAATGCCTTTGGGGAATATGACGAAACCCCTGAAGAGATGGCAGCACAGATAAAGGAATATGTAGAAAAGGAACTGATAAATATCGTGGGCGGTTGCTGTGGGACTACACCAGAACATATTAAGGCCATGAGCGATGTTGTAAAAGATTATAGGCCCAGGCCTCTCAACAGTTTACAAGAATACCAGGCATGATTCCATCCAAGCAACTTGTTAGGGAAGCGGCAGACCGCATAGCTCCCTTTGTTCATAGGACACCTGTACTCACCTCCCATTTATTGGATGATATATCCGGGGCACGATTGTATTTTAAATGTGAGAATTTCCAGAAAATGGGGGCATTTAAAATGCGTGGGGCCTTGAATGCCATTCAGCAATTGAGTGAGGAACAAAAAAAAGCGGGAGTGGTAACCCATTCTTCCGGTAATTTTGGACAGGCCTTGGCCTTGGCAGCCAAGAACCTAGGGGTGAAAGCTTATATTGTAATGCCCAGCAGTGCCCCGGCCGTGAAAATAGAGGCCGTGAAATCCTATGGAGGAAAGGTTAAAATTTCGGAGCCTACCTTGGAATCCAGGGAGAGTGTATCTGCAACAATTGTAAGGGAAAAGGGGGCTACCTTCCTCCATCCATCCAATGATATGAATGTGATTATTGGCCAAGGAACAGCGGCCTATGAGCTGTTGCAGGACCAGCCAGAGCTCGACTTTGTCCTGACCCCTGTAGGGGGAGGTGGACTCCTTGCCGGTACGGCCCTATACGCCCATTACTACGGTAGTGAATGCAAGGTGGTGGGGGCGGAGCCCTTTGAGGTTGATGATGCCTATAGGGCGCTGAAGAGTGGAAAAATAGAGGTTAATACCTCTACCAATACTATTGCAGACGGACTAAAGACCAATCTGGGTGATAAGAACTTTCCCATTATTAAAAAAATGGTCAGCAGTATTATCAGGGTAGAGGAAGAAGAGATTATTGCGGCCATGCAGTTAATATGGGAGCGGATGAAATTGGTTGTAGAGCCCTCCAGTGCGGTTCCTTTAGCAGCCGTTTTAAGGAAGAAAGAACAATTTAATGACAAAAAAGTTGGCATTATACTCTCCGGAGGCAATGTGGATTTAACAAATTTACCGTTCTAATTCCCGTTTTGGGATTGGGATATGGTTTATATTTAATACATGGAGAATAATAAGGAGCAACATAAGACACAACGATTTTTAAAACTCTCCGGCCTGGAGCCTTTGGTGGTTACCCCGGAAAGTAATTTCGTTAATGTGGGAGAGCGTACCAATGTAGCAGGTTCCAAAAAATTCCTGAGATTGATCAAGGAGGACAAGTATGAGGAGGCCTTGGATATTGCCCGGGAACAGGTTGAGGGCGGGGCCCAGATCATAGATGTGAATATGGACGATGGTCTTATTGATGGTAAGGAGGCCATGGTAAAGTTCTTGAATCTTATAGTTGCGGAGCCAGATATTGCCAGGGTGCCCATAATGATAGATAGCTCCAAGTGGGAAATTATTGAAGCCGGTCTACAGGTGGTACAGGGCAAGTGCGTGGTAAACTCCATTAGTTTAAAGGAAGGGGAGGAAGAATTTATTCGTCATGCCAAACTTATAAGAAGATATGGAGCCGCCGTTATTGTTATGGCCTTTGATGAGGTGGGACAGGCCGATACCTATGAAAGGCGCTTGGAAATTACCAAGCGTTCCTATGACATTTTGGTAAATAAGGTGGGTTTTCCTCCAGAGGATATCATTTTTGACCTTAACGTTTTTCCCGTTGCCACGGGAATGGAGGAACATAAATTAAATGCACTAGATTTTATTAGAGCTACAGCATGGGTAAAAGACAATTTGCCATTTTGTAGTGTTAGTGGCGGGGTTAGTAACGTGTCTTTTAGTTTTAGAGGTAATAATCCGGTACGCGAGGCCATGCATTCGGTATTTCTCTATCATGCCATTAAGGCCGGTATGAACATGGGAATTGTAAACCCCAGTATGTTGGAGGTATATGATGATATTCCCAAAGATCTTTTGGAGTATGTGGAAGATGTGATCCTAAATCGAAGGGATGATGCCACAGAACGTTTGTTGGATTTTGCAGAATCTGTTGTAGGGAAGGCCAAGGAAAATAAGGTAGATCTATCTTGGAGGGAAGAGCCCTTGCAAAATAGGATTACCCGGGCATTGGTAAAGGGATTGGACCAATACATTACCGAGGATGTAGAAGAGGCCCGTTTAAGTGTTAATGCCCCCATAGAGGTTATAGAAGGGCATTTGATGACCGGAATGAACGTAGTGGGAGATCTGTTTCAGAGCGGTAAGATGTTTTTGCCACAGGTGGTGAAATCTGCTAGGGTCATGAAGAAGGCAGTAGCTTATCTTTTGCCGTATATAGAAGAGGAGAAACTAAAAAACCCCCTTCCCGAAGGTGGTAGTTCGGCAGCCGGAAAAATATTGATGGCCACCGTAAAGGGAGATGTGCACGATATTGGTAAAAACATTGTTAGTGTGGTGCTGGCCTGTAACAATTATGAGATTGTGGATTTGGGCGTTATGGTGCCTCCCGAGAAAATAATCAATACGGCCAAGGAGGAGAATGTAGATATTATTGGTCTTAGCGGACTTATAACGCCCTCCTTGGATGAAATGGTCTTTTTGGCCAAGGAAATGGAGCGACAGAATTTTACGGTTCCCTTGCTCATTGGCGGGGCAAC
>JBFHGV010000437.1:0-3876 GCA_041582955.1 Arenibacter sp. | reverse complement strand
CCCAATACCAACACCGAACAAGTAATAATTTTTATTGTGAGTTCCTCCATGGATCCACGGGATATGATAAAAGCCAAAAGCTATAGCATGGTAAACAATTACATCCTGAAGCCCATATTAAGAAAAGATTTAGTGAGATTGATGTCCGAGCTGGACATAAAACAACCTTAATGTGTTCCTGGGGTAAAATCTTCTGGGGCATTTTGTGGGCTGTTTGTGGTCCCGCCCTCTCCTGAATCATTATAGATTGTCCATTCGGAAAATGTAAATACCGGATTGGCCTGTACTATATCCCTGTTTCGGATGGCTTTTCCGTCCTCAAATTCGTGATTGGTACCTGAACCATCCTCCCCAACAACACCAAAAACATCTATTATAGCCCCAAAAGGATCTACCAATTGTAGATTATCGTCCCCATTGGAATCTGCCGGACCATTGGTAGAGACCCCCAAGTTTGGGGCGAAGCCATAGACGGCCTCAAAACTGTTGGCATTTGGAGAGATCACAAATGTACTTTTGCCCTCAATTACATATCCTGATAGATCTACCGTTGAGCTTAGCTCCGTATTGGCATTGGTATACCTATTTAATGTCCAACCCTTTAAGCTTAGCGGGGCATCATCTGCGTTGTACAATTCTACGAATCTCGCTGCCGTATTGTTATCCGGATCGGCCAACTCTGATATAAATAATTTTGTAGAGGTAAATTCATCTGCCACATCTTGGCATCTCACTCCCGTAAACTGCAGATCTGTGGTGTCCCGAACCACCAATTGGTAATCCTTATTATCCTTTACCAAAACCCCTATTACGGTTCCATTGCCATGGGGCAAGGGCGTACTTTGAAAATCCGAATAGCCACTGTTTACCAAGTCTAGCTCCTCATCTTTACAATTGATCAATGTCCTAATGGTTTCCTCCTCCTTTAGCGCATAGGGCAACCCAACCTCATCGCCTGCTATTTCAACATCTTCAAAGCGAACCAAGGTGCCCAGCATAGAATCGGTCAAATCCTCAAGGGTGGTAGGTAAGGGCTCCAAGACTGCCCCGGCATTACATGGAGTAATAAAATGCTGTTTTACGTTGGTAGCGGGGAGTCGACCTACGGACAGATTTCCAAAGACATTAAAGGCACTTCCCATGGTATACATCCCATTACTTTTTCCCAAATACAATCCCTTGGTCTTAATCAATATCCTTGACCCCTCTTCATAGAACAGATGGGCATCCCGGAGATCTATTTCCAATTGCAATCCCCCTGCTGGATTAGACGGACTATCCTGAATGTACAGGGTTCCAAAAAAGTTTCCCGCCCTATCGGAGGAGACAACATAGCCTTCAACAATCCAATCTTCCTGAATAGGTACAGTTTTGTCCACAAAAAGGGCTTTCAGCTCGCTTAGGCTTATATTGGGCTCAGGTACTGAAGAACAGTCTTGGGCAGGGGTATCAAAATGTTTATCCTTTATACAGGCCGATATAACAAACAGCCCCAAAAGAAATATACATACCCCACTACACTTGTTCATATAGTTCACCATAGTTGTAATAATTGCCCGTTTGGCAAGCCCTTCCGGCAGAAGGCATTAAAAACTAATTGCAAAATTTATAAAATAGGTCCGTCCATATCCATACCAATATTTAGGGGCAAAAGATGGCGTTCCACTTAAATTATCCTGTTGTAGTTGACCAAAATTCCCATTCCTACTTTGCTCATACCCTCCGGTTCTAAAAACAGCATCAAAAAGGTTGTTTACACTGGCAAAAACACTAATGTACCTGCCATTTTTCAACCATGATTTTCCCCCTACCAAATTCAACAAATAAAAGTCGTCCAACTTCTTTTGTGCCAATAACTTTTCTACATTTTCTTCGGTAGCATCAGGAAAGGGAAGTCCTGTTTCGGGATTTAAATAAAAGCTTTGGGTACGGGTAATAGTGGAAATCCCTGCATAATTATTGCCCATATAATTTGCCGTAGCACCAATCCACCAATAGTTGGGAGCCCTATATTCTGTCCCAAAAGAAAATGCCTTTTGCGGTCCCTGTGACAATTTGTAGTCCTTTATTTTCGCTACTCCCAAATCTATGCTCCCTTCTGGGGCAATGACTTCCTCCTCCGCTCCAGCAGTATCAAAATTAATACTTACCAAGGGATCACTGGCGTATAGATATTTTCCCAAGGCTGCCACAAAGGATAACTTCACCGCCGAAGAAAGCTGATATTCTAGCCCTAGTTCCACTCCTAGATGAAGTTTGTCCAAATGCGTAAGCACCTCCTGTACAAAGTCGCTCCCCACTCCCGCATCAACAAAGAAAAAATTAACATCGGTGGTATTTTGAAACCGGGTATAATAGCCTGTGACCCTCCCCCTAAGATCTGCCAGGCGCAAATGGTAATTTATATCGGTAGTCGTAATTTTTTCACTTTGAAGGTTGGGAACTACCAGATTATTTTCCCTTGGGTTTATGTAAACATTTTGATAAACCGGGGGTTTGGTCAGATAGGCCCCGTTTAGGGATATCCAGTGCCTGCCATTAAGTTTATGGGTATATCCTGCTTTTATCCCAAAATTTGAAAATTGTATCTTTTCTCCCTTTCCATAAGAAGTATCTAAATATCGTTGGTTCCTAAAAAGACCGTTTCTGCGATAATTGGTGGAAGAATAGTCAACCGCTACAAAACCGTCCCATTTACGATAAGTAGCTCCCCATTGCACAAATGCGTTAAAAACCTCTGCCCCAATATGGTATAAATAGCCAAATTTATCACCGGCCGCCTTATTTATATTACCATCCAAGTCATTTTGGGTATTGGAGAAGGGGTCAATATCTGCATGGTATTCCGCTCCTAGCAAATCCCCTATTTCTGCATAATTATCAGAATCCAATTTAAGGTAACGACTCCCAAAATCTATCCGCAACCTATCGTTTAAACTTAAATTCCCCGTACTTACTGCATTCAACTGTTTATCCTCAGAATTATCACTGTAATACACATAGGCTGCCCTTCCCTGGGCCATGTTATTGCTATTGGCTGTGTACAAACTTTTCCAATCTAGCTGGGGGTTTTCCAAAAAAGCCTCCTTTGCCATATTGGCCCCTATAAAATTGGCTCCTATAGGGCTATTTATGTAAAAGCTAGGCAAATATCGGTAGTAGGTAGGATCTGGATTGGGAGCATTATAGTAGCCCAATCTACTTTTGGCGGTGTTTCCAAATTGATAGGATACCCCTGTATTGAGCTGTAATCTGCCGGCATTATAATTATGATTTAGCATAACAAGGGGTTCTTGGATTTTTCGCTCCCTGGCATTGCGAATCTTGCCATTCTGATATCCCCAATAGGGATTATAACGTTTGCCTTGCAACTGATATACCTCTTGGGTAATGGCCGAGGAACTCCCTCTTCTGTTAGAGGTCCAAAGCGTGGTTAGGTTGATACTGTGCTTGGGATTCAATTGAAATTCCAAGGCCCCAAAAAAGGAATAGGCATCGTATAAGCTGCCATCTATATATCCTTCCTTTGCCCATCTTTTAGAAGAAGAAACACTATAGCTTATTCCCTTTTTTGAGACTCCGGAAGAATAGGTGGCCATTAATCGGCCGGTATAGGTGCGGTTGGAAGCCGAAGTAGAAAGCCGTAGCCCCTTCCGTAGCAAGGATGGCCTGGTAATGATATTGGTAGTTCCCAATATTCCTCCAAAAGCATAATTGGAAGGTTGCAAGCCATGGGTAAATACCTGATTTCGGGTAACGTCGTATAATCCGCCCCAGTTATTCCATTGCGGTCTGCCATCTACCACTTTATTCATGGGTATACCATTGAGCAGTATGCTTCCGTTTTCGGATCCGTACCCTCTTACCCTAAAAAAT
>JBFHGV010000436.1:0-3880 GCA_041582955.1 Arenibacter sp. | reverse complement strand
GTCTATGTTACGGGAAGTAGCTCTTTACTTTAAAAACAAGGCTGTAGTTTTAGAGCTGTTGGGCATCGACATAAATTCCAAGTCTATTGAATTGGCCAAGGAAGCTTCAAAGGATTATCCTAATATGCAGTTCAAAGTTTGCGATATTCTAGATTTGGATGAACCCGGGCTGCAATGTGATATTTTATTGTGCACCCTGACCATACATCATTTTAAATCCAGTGAAATTCCCATTTTTCTTGATCGATTTACAAAACTTAGCAGATTGGCAGTAATTATCAATGATTTACATAGAAGTAAGGCATCCTACTATCTTTTCATCCTCTTTAGCCTTATTTTTATAAAAACGGATATTGCAAAACAAGATGGGTTGATTTCGATAAAAAGATCATTTACCAAGGCCGATTTGGTTTCTTTTTCCAAAACAATACCTAAGCCAATTCACGAAATACAATGGAAATGGGCTTTTCGATACCTATGGATAATACGTAAACACTAGAATTTAAATCTTATGAATAACGTCAGGATAGTAACCGCAGCCAAGGCATTGCCCAATATCTCCAGAGAGACCAAGGATATTTTGCCCTTTGTGCAGACTTGGTTAAAGGACCAGGATAGTAGGTTTCAACGCAAGGTCCTTAAAATTTTTGAGGGTGCCGCAGTAGATAGGCGTTATAGTATCATGAGCCCAGAAGCCGTATTTGGCCTTACCTCCTTTGAGGATAAAAACAATATTTACATCCGTGAAACTAAAAAACTGGGTAAAAAAGCCTTGGAAAAGGCACTTTTAAAAAGCGATTGGAAACCAGAGAGTTTGGATTATATTATTACAGTAAGTTGTACCGGTATCATGATTCCGTCCTTGGATGCCTATCTAATAAACGATTTAGACCTAAGACAGGACATTCTACGTTTACCCGTCACAGAAATGGGGTGTGCGGCAGGTATTTCTGGCTTAATCTACGCCGCTAACTTTTTAAGATCCAACCCCGGAAAAAGAGCTGCGATCGTTGCTGTTGAAAGTCCAACCGCAACCTTTCAACTCAATGATTTTTCCATGGCCAATATGGTAAGTGCCGCAATATTTGGGGACGGAGCCTCTTGTGTTCTGCTGTCTTCCGAAAAGGAGGCCAAAGGTCCAAGTATAGTAGGGGAGGAAATGTATCATTTTTACAATGCAACCCATATGATGGGTTTTGATTTAACCAATTCTGGTCTTAAAATGATTTTGGATCCCATGGTACCCCAGACTATTGCCGAACATTTTCCGGAAATAATCCACCCCTTTTTAAAACGTTTCAATAGCTCTATTGAAGAGGTTAACCATTTAATATTTCACCCCGGGGGAAAGAAAATTGTTGAGACCATAGAAGGGCTGTTTGGTGCTTTGGGCAAAAATATAGATGATACGCGCGAAACATTATGCCTTTACGGCAATATGAGCAGCGCAACGGTGCTTTATGTACTGGAGCGGTTTTTGGATAAACCCATTCCGAAAGGTGACCAAGGTCTAATGCTAAGTTTTGGACCTGGGTTTTCGGCACAACGCATTTTGTTGGAATGGTAAAATAACTGTTATTCCGCTCCAGTTTCAGTTTAAACATGTGGTATGTATTAAAACAATAAAATTATTATATGCTGATGGTAGATAAAATAATTGAAAAATTGCCTTATACGGATCCCTTTCTCTTTGTTGACAATATTGAGACGGTAACCCAGAGTTCTATTGTTGGCAGCTATACATTTAAAATAAATGAGTCATTCTATTCAGGCCATTTTAAAAATAATCCAGTAACTCCCGGTGTCATTCTAACAGAGTGTTGTGCGCAGATTGGTTTAGTGTGCTTGGGGATATATTTATTACAAAAGAAGGGTCCAAATACTCAGGAGGTCCAAATCGCCCTAAGTAGTTCGGAAATGCAATTTTTATTACCCGTATACCCCTTGGAGACTGTTACGGTTAGCTCCTCCAAAATCTATTTCCGATTTAACAAATTAAAATGTTCGGTTAAGATGCGTAATGCACAAGGAGCAGTAGTCTGTACGGGCATATTGTCAGGGATGTTAAAAGAGAAAACCAATGAATAATAGGATTGTTGTCACCGGGCTTGGGATATGTGCTCCAAATGGGGTAGGGTTGACCAATTTTTATAATGCATTGTATCATGGCAATTGCGGAATAAGCTTTCAGCAAGAATTGGCCGACTTAGGCTTTGGGTGCCAAATAGCGGGAAAACCTATAGTGCCCACTGCCCTAATGGCAAAATATTTCACCCCGCTACAGCTTAAAGGGCTAAACTCCAGTGGTATTGTATACGGGGTCCTGGCCGGTACCGATGCTTGGCTGGATGCGGGTTTGCAAAAGGCTGACAGCTTAGAACCCCACTGGGATAGCGGCCTAGTATTTGGCACAGGGCTATTGGGAGTAGATAAGTTAAGGGAAGCTATTCAATTAATAGATAACCAAAACTGCCGCCGATTGGGTAGCAATAGTGTAATGCAGACCATGGCTAGTGGTATAAGCGCCTATCTAGCCGGTATTTTAGGATGTGGAAACCAAGTGACCTCCAACTCTTCGGCATGTGCCACTGGCACAGAGGCGGTAATTATGGGAATGGAGCGTATAAGGTGTGGAAAGGCCAAGAGAATGCTGGTAGGAAGCTGTAATGATAGCGGCCCCTACATCTGGGGAGGTTTTGATGCCATGCGCATACTGCCCGCTGCCTATAATAATAGCCCACATATGGCAAGTAGGCCCATGAGCAAAAATGCATCTGGATTTGTTCCTGGAAGTGGGGCCGGGGCTCTGGTTCTGGAATCCCTATCAAGCGCTTTGGAAAGGGGGGCTGCCATTTATGCTGAAGTTTTGGGAGGCGCGGTCAACAGTGGAGGGCAACGGGGTAGTGGCAGCATGACGGCCCCTAACCGTGAAGCTGTTCAACGTTGTATCTTGGAAGCCCTATCTGATGCCAAGATAAAAAAACAGGAAGTGGATGTTATAAACGGACATTTGACCGCGACTTCCAAAGACGCTGAAGAAATTGCAAATTGGGCCGAAGCCTTAGGCAGATATGGCAAGGATTTCCCGCTTATAAACGCTACCAAGGGCCTAACTGGCCACTGCTTGGCCGCCTCGGGAAGCATAGAATGTGTAGCTTCCTTATTACAATTCCAACACGGGGTGGTCTTTGGCAATATAAATTGTGCCCCCTTACACCCCGAAATCACCAAATTGTGCCATGCTTCCAGAATACCCCTTAAGTCAATAGCCTATAAGCCAAATATCCTGGCAAAGGCAAGTTTTGGTTTTGGCGATGTAAATGCCTGTGTTATCTTTAAAGCATATAAAGAAACTGATGATGGACAAAAAAGAGCAGTTTAAGAAAGTAAAGGAAATAGTTGCAATATATCTACCGGAAGATGTACCCAAAGAGGCTATTTCCACAGAAAGTAACCTGATCAATGAATTGAACATAAATTCTGCCAATATGGTAGATATTGTTCTGGATGTAGAAGATGCCTTTGGTATCCATTTAGAAAACAGTGACATGGATCAAATTCACACCATACAGGATGCCTTGGACATCATCAATATTAAGGTAGTAAACAAAAATAATTAGGCCCGTTCAGAAACCTCGGATTGCGGAATTAAAAGAGAGGAAACAATACCAGCTACCAAAGATATTGATATTACAGACAAGGAAACCCATTCCGGAATCTCAATATGGTGGGAGAACAACATTTTTAGGCCTACAAAGGCCAAAATCACTACCAGACTATAATTGATATACCTAAATTTTTCAAGCATTCTTGATATTAGAAAATACATGGAACGCAGCCCCAATATAGCCAAAATATTAGAGCTAAAAACAATAAAAGG
>JBFHGV010000435.1:0-3887 GCA_041582955.1 Arenibacter sp. | reverse complement strand
ATGGGTATGGCCCATAGGGGAAGGCTAAATGTGCTGACCAATATTTTTGGCAAGAAGGCCAAGGATATTTTTAGTGAGTTCGACGGCAAGGATTATGAACAGGAGATTTTTGATGGTGATGTAAAATACCATTTGGGGTGGACCTCTGGTAGGAAAACCGATAATGGCAAGAAAATTATAATGAACATAGCGCCCAATCCGTCGCATTTGGAGACTGTTGGGGCTGTAGTTGAAGGTATTGCTAGGGCAAAGCAGGATGCCCATTATGGGGATGATTTTTCCAAGGTGCTACCTATTGTGGTACACGGGGATGCGGCTATTGCAGGTCAAGGCTTGGTGTATGAAGTGGTGCAAATGGCCAATTTGGATGGGTATAAGACCAATGGTACCATCCATATCGTGGTAAACAACCAAATAGGTTTTACAACCAATTATTTGGATGCCCGTAGTTCTACATACTGTACAGATGTGGCAAAAGTAACCTTGAGCCCAGTGCTACATATTAATTCCGATGATCCGGAAGCTGTGGTCCATGCCGCACTCTTTGCCTTGGAGTTCCGCATGCGTTTTAAGCGTGATGTGTTCTTGGACTTGTTGGGATATAGGAAATATGGTCATAACGAAGGGGATGAGCCGCGTTTTACGCAACCAAAATTATACAAGGCAATAGCCAAACATAAAAACCCAAGGGATATCTATGCGCAACGGCTTATTGAAGAGGGGGTAATTGGTGAGGATTATGTAAAAGGACTGGAGCAGGAATATAAGGCTACTCTGGAAGAGGAGTTGGAAGATTCCAGGAAAGAGGATAAGACCGTCATCACGCCATTTATGGCCGATGAATGGAGTGGGTTTACCCATGTTCGGGAGTGGGAAATGATGGATCCCGTAGATACCAGATACGATAAAAAGAAGCTGGCCAAAATTGCCAAAGTACTTACAGAACTGCCTAAGAACAAGAAATTCTTGCGTAAGGTAGAGAAATTGGTCAGGGATCGTAAGGCGATGTTTTTTGAAAACAATTCGTTGGATTGGGCAATGGGCGAGTTGCTGGCGTACGGCACTTTGTTGGAAGAAGGTTATGGCGTGCGCATGTCAGGACAAGACGTGGAAAGAGGAACGTTTTCTCACCGCCATGCAGTTATGAAAGTGGAGGAAAGTGAAGAGGAAGTGATGCTGTTGAACCACCTGTCCGAGGATCAAGGTAGGTTCCAAATATATAATTCCCTCTTGTCTGAATACGGGGTGGTAGGGTTCGATTATGGTTATGCCATGGCAAGCCCCAATACCTTAACAATTTGGGAAGCACAATTTGGGGATTTCAGTAATGGGGCCCAAATCATGATAGATCAGTATATCTCGGCAGCGGAGGACAAATGGAAATTGCAAAACGGATTGGTGATGTTATTGCCCCACGGTTATGAGGGGCAGGGTGCAGAGCATTCCTCTGCCAGAATGGAGCGCTATCTACAATTGTGTGCTAGGGACAATATGTATATTGCAGATGTGACCACGCCGGCCAATATGTTCCATTTGCTGAGAAGACAAATGAAAGTAAACTTTAGAAAGCCTTTAATTGTATTTACACCCAAAAGTTTGTTGAGGCATCCTAGGGCCGTATCCACGGTAGAGGAATTTGCCGAAGGGGGCTTCCAGGAGGTGATAGATGATTCGGCTGCCAAGGTTGATGAAATTAAGAGTCTGGTGTTCTGTACCGGTAAGTTTTATTACGATTTGTTGGCCTTTAAGGAGGAAAATGATAGAGAGGATGTTGCTTTGGTACGTGTAGAACAGCTCTTTCCTGTGCCTTCTAGACAAATGAAGGCCATAATGGAGAAGTACAAGCATGTAGACGATATGGTGTGGGCCCAAGAAGAGCCTAGGAACATGGGAGCTTGGGGGCACTTAACAATGCATTTTAGTGAAGCGCATAGACTAAGGGTGGCATCAAGAAGGTTTTATGCCTCACCTTCCGCGGGTAGTGCGGTTAGGTCCAAACGTCGCCATCAGCAGGTAATCGACTATGTTTTTGATATAAACAAGAATAATATGGGTAGGAACCCCGACGAATTATTGGAGCAACAAAAGTAATCCTCCAAGAATTAAAATTACTAGTTCTGGGAGTGTCTTTAAAAGGATAATATAATAAAAGAGTTTAGACAATACACAAATTAAAATTATAAAACATGATTTTAGAAATGAAAGTCCCTTCTCCAGGGGAATCCATTACAGAAGTGGAGATTGCAGAATGGTTGGTGAGTGATGGGGATTATGTAGAGAAAGATCAGGCCATAGCAGAAGTGGATTCTGACAAGGCTACCTTGGAACTTCCTGCCGAGGAGAGTGGAATTATTACCTTAAAGGCAGAGGTAGGGGATGCCGTTGCCGTAGGTGCGGTGGTGTGTTTAATAGATACAAGTGCATCCAAGCCTGAAGGAGCGGCCAAGACCGAGGAAAAATCGGAAGAGAAAAAGCCTGAAGGTAAAGCGGTAGCAGAAAAGCCGGCCGATTCAAAAGCTGAAAAAACTACTTACGCCACTGGCGCGGCGTCACCTGCAGCAAAAAAGATCATCGCTGAAAGGGACTTGGATCCTGCAGCAATAAAAGGTACTGGCAAGGATGGTAGGATAACCAAGGAGGATGCTGTTAAGGCTGTTCCTTCTATGGGTACCCCTACTGGTGGCTCCAGAGGAGAGAGTAGGACCAAATTGTCCATGCTGCGTCGTAAGGTAGCTGAGAGATTGGTGGCGGCCAAAAATGAGACGGCCATGCTTACTACTTTCAACGAAGTGGATATGTCCGCTATTTTTGCCTTGAGAAATGAGTATAAAGAAGATTTCAAAAATAAGCACGGTGTAGGTTTAGGGTTTATGTCCTTTTTCACCAAAGCGGTTATTAGGGCCTTGCAATTGTTCCCTTCCGTGAACTCAATGATAGACGGGAAAGAAATGATTACCTATGATTTTTGTGATATCAGTATAGCGGTATCCGGTCCCAAAGGGCTCATGGTTCCCGTGATCAGAAATGCAGAAAACTTGAGTTTTAGAGGAGTGGAAGCTGAAGTAAAAAGGTTGGCGATAAGAGCGCGTGAAGGAGAGATAACGGTAGATGAAATGACAGGTGGAACCTTTACCATTACCAATGGCGGGGTATTTGGCTCTATGTTGTCCACGCCAATTATTAATCCTCCCCAAAGTGCTATTTTAGGGATGCACAATATTGTGGAAAGACCTATTGCCAGGGATGGGGCCATTGCCATAGCGCCCATTATGTACGTGGCATTGTCCTATGATCATAGAATAATTGACGGTAAGGAATCTGTTGGGTTCCTGGTTGCCATTAAGGAGGCCTTGGAGAATCCAGAAGAACTGTTGATGGATAACAATGTAAAAAAGGCCTTGGAAATGTAGGCTTGCTAAATAAATACGTATACGGTTCAAGACCTGCTGGATATTATATTCTGGCAGGTCTTATTGTTTAATGTAAAGGCGTGCTTTTTTGTAATCAATTATGGCCCTGCCCTTTTTTAGGACGTCGGCGCCAATTATGCCGTCTACGGGTAGGGCATTGTGGGAGGTTAGGGCCTGATTGACGTGCACTAGGTCAAAAAGAACAATTTTTTGCTTCTTTGTATGCCATGCTCCCAGTTCAACCCTGTTTTTAGTAGATAATTTGGTGTGCATTTCTGTGGCGCCAGCACCAGCTGCTTTTATCTTGGAGTCTTTGGAGTTAAGCTTGAAAAATTCAATTTTATCAAGACCTATACAGGTGTTTGATGCTCCGGTATCCAATATGAACCTTCCTTTTATCCCATTGATGGTTGCGGTAATTTCAAAGTGATTGGTCGCAGTTAGGACCAGTGGAATGGCAATGTAATTTTTTTTGCT
>JBFHGV010000434.1:0-3905 GCA_041582955.1 Arenibacter sp. | reverse complement strand
ATGGATCACGCCAACGCCCAAAATTATATAATGGCCAATTTTACAGGAGGCTTTGGTGCAAATTATGACGTTGAGTCAAACTTTATGAGTCTTCCCAGGTTAAAGTTACTCTCTACTATTGTGGAAGGGGACAAGGTTGGGGCGGCCAAAGAACTCTGTGAATACATAAAGATGTATTGCAATAGTGAAGAGTTTATGGCCGTGTACCAAAAGAAGAGGGCCGATAGCAAACCAGGTGCCGAGCCACCTAGAATGGATGAAGCAGTTATAAAGGGAATGAGGGATATGATCAAGGATTTGGAAGTGCAATTGGCTGATTTTAAGAAGGCACCTAAGGAGAATGCCCAGACTATAGCCCTTTACGAGCCTATGTTGAAGGAGCAAAAAGCGACTTTGGCTATCTATGAAGATCCAACCCCCAATAAAACGAAATGGGAAAAAAACTATCCTGAAGATCCAGCAGTCTTGGTAAAAGATAAATTGGAACAATATCTTAGTTTAGTAGCTACGGTGGATTTTAATGCCAAATTAACCGCCCCTGATAAGTATAAAATTAAAAAGTTCGTCAATCCGGAATACGAGAGTAAATCGCCCCAATGGAAAGCTTGTTATAGGGCTGGTAAGGAGGTTAATAATACAGTTACAACTTTTGTGAAAGCCTGGCTACAGGGCGAGATTATTTCGTCCAAAAAAACTAAAATGCCGGTGTCTTCGGTAGCTGCCAATAAGGGCAATGGTACTGTGGGTAAATCTGGTACATCCTTGGTTGTGGAAGATGGCAATGATACCCAGGAACAAAATACCACCTCACCAGCGAGTGAACCCAAAAAATCACTTATGGCCAGAGTGAAATCCAAGGCAAAATCGATTATTAACGAATAATAAGTTTGTTTCACTAGTATCTTTTTTAGACTCGACCTTGCAGGGTTTGCAAAACCTTGTAGCTATGGTTCACTATCTGTTTTGTCGATTTCGGTTCCAATCCTGCAAGGTTTTTTTGAACCTTGTAGGTATGGTTAAAGAGGATGAATGTTTGTTAGGACTCCCCGGCTAGGCTGGTTCTAATCCTGCAAGGTTTTTTTGAACCTTGTAGGTATTGTGTATAAGGATGTTTTTTTGTCTGACTTTCCCGGTTAGGCTTGCTTCTAATCCTGCAAGGTCTATTTTGACCTTGTAGGTATTGAGAAAGCACATGATGATTTATCTTGTTGGTTAGGTTCGGGTGTAAGTCCTACAAGGTTTTGGAAACCTTGCAGGACTAACTCATGATATGTAGGGGAAGGTGGTATCCCGACCTTTTTGTCGGGATGGCGGAAGGGGGCAGCGTATGTCTTTCGGATAAGGTGATGTGGCTTTAGCGCAATTCCAATGGGAACGGTCTTTCCACCCGCCCCGTCTTCTTTCCCAACTCGCTGTCGGTAAAAAATCCACTCCTCCCTTTCCAGGGTGGGGAGCCGCTATTGGGCAGGTAAGTCAAATAGAATAGTCGAGAATAAATATACTTTATTTGAATATTGCTAAAACCGGGCGTGATTGCTAATCGATTTTGCAGTAGTTATTGCAGCGGTGTCCTTTTTTTTGACTCACTCTCCTCTTGTCCCTGATCCTGCAAGGTTTCTAAAACCTTGTAGGTATCGTTTCAAAATGATCTCTATTTGGCCTGACTTATATCATGTTTTTTGAAAGGAATGATGGCGATCTTTATACTGTTGGATTAAGGTGGTGATCCTAAGCTTAAGATTCTATTGCTTCAAGCGATTGATTATGCGGTGGTATTCCATATTTAAATCGACAGTTACTAATAATTAAAAATATAACAGAGTATGAAAAAAAGAGAGCCAGTATCAAAAATTATGACAACAGATTTGGTTACCATAAATCACACCAACAGTTTATTTGATGCCGAAAAATTGTTCAATAAGCATAAAATTAGGCATATACCTGTAGTGAACAATAAGCAGATTATTGGAATTCTGAGCTTAACGGATTTATTGCGGATTAGTTTTGTTGATAATTACGGCGAGGATGATTCTCAGGTAGACACTGCCGTATATAATATGTTGAGCATAGAACAGGTAATGGTGAAAGATCCTGTACATATAGCCCCTTCATTGACCATTAAAGAGGTAGCTGAGATTTTGGCCAAAAAGGAATTTCATGCATTGCCAGTGGTTGAGAATGGAGACCTTGTGGGGATTGTAACTACTACGGATCTGTTGAACTACCTATTGGAACAATATTAATACTATATATTTTGTAGCTGGGAGGCCTGAATTCTTATTTTTTGGATTTATGGGCCTCCTTGCTTTTTTGTCACCTGTCCCTGATCCTGCAAGGTTTTGGAAACCTTGTAGGTATAGTGTGAGTGCATGATGTTATGTTTGGAATTCCCGGTTAGGTTGGGGTGTAAGTCCTACAAGGTTTTGAAGACCTTGCAGGACTGTTTGGATTTTCCTTTCCATTTGGGCAATATCTGTCGTGTTTGCAATGAGATGGGTCAGCAGCCACCAAGTTTTACGACCGGGTAATCGCTCACATCAATGCTTGCATTTTTACTCTTTCGGACCAATTCGATTGCTTCAGCCGTTTTGTATTGATGGGGGCCAATATAAAAGGTTGCTCCCTTTTCGGCTAGTTCCTTAATATATTGAACTGGATTCGGATGTGGTTGAGGCGGCAGCTGAGGTAAATTGTACAAATTTCCATAATATAGGGAAAGTTCTTTTGTAAGTTCTTGTTTTTGGTTGGCACTACTTTTTAATGTAGGTGAAGGTATATTATCATCTTTAGCTTTTGGCGGTTCAACGGCTCCACCTCTTTTACTCGTGCCGGAAGATGGGGTAGGTTTCATTAAATCTTCTTTTATGGCTAGTTTCACATAACTGTTATATAAAACCATAGTTTCTTCGTACAAAGTTTGAAGATTGACGAGGGTTCCCTGCCCCTTTTTTGTAAAGGCTTCCGTTGCTTTACCGTAGGTGTTGGCTTTTTTGTCGAATTTTTCAAAAGACTCCAGTAGGGCCTTTGAATGCTTTTCTGCATTGGGAACGGCGTAAGGTGGGGGTGGTGGAGGAATAGTTTGATTTGGCTTTATAGTGCGTTCAGGAGCTTTTGGAGTCTGTGGAACTGTTGGACACTCAGGAAAGGGCTCTGCCTGCTCTTTTTGATCATTGGTCATGCTGCCATAAATATTCTCCAAGGTCTTTAAGTCTTTTAGGGGAATAACCCTTGATTCTTGGGGTTGTGCGTTATATTTTTTGGCTAGGGTGTTATATTCCTGCAGTTTGGATTTGGTGGCCCCAACTTGATTTTGGGATGCTGTGGGCCCTTTAACGTCAATGGTGGCTACCCCGTAGTCCATTAAAATAGCATCTACTTGTTTTATGATGTCGTCTGGAGTTTCTTTCTCAACCCTAATTATGGCCCTTACGCTTTGCTCTCTTTGTTCTTTGGTAAGGCCTTGGTTGTATTTAAGGAGGTGTGATTTTAAGTCTTCAATTTTAACCAAATCAACATTGACCAACAACTGTCCTTTTTTGTTTATAGCTATGGAAATTTCCTGTGTTGGAATATTTTGATTTCTTGAATCATTTATTTTTTCCTGTTCAATATCCTCTACTATTACTTCTTGTGGATAGTGCTCCTTAATCGTAACCTTCTCAATTTTCCGAATTTCTAGAATTTCTTTGGTGCTAAAACTGTAAAGCAACAGTGACATTAAAGGTATCAGCAATAAACTTCTAAGCCAAATGGCTTTTTTTGAGGTTTGTGTTTTCATGATGACGATTCGTTTTTTGATTGATGAATAATGAATGGCATTTGCCAAAGGTGGTGTTACGGCATTCCGATAGCTAGCGGAAGATGAGAATGCCAATACCATTTTTTGGTAATTGGGAACACTTGCT
>JBFHGV010000433.1:0-3924 GCA_041582955.1 Arenibacter sp. | reverse complement strand
TAATTGATGACCCTGGCATCTGAAGCATCCAACTTGGGGTCATCCAGCTTAAAATCCAAAATTTCTACCTTTCCAAAATCGTTATAAAAAGGGACGGATATTAGACCGTCTTTTTTGACAGTTCTTTCGGCAACACGAACTAGTAGTCCAATTTTTCCATTAAATTCGAATGTCCCCGGATTAAGCAAACATTCAATAAGCATATTCTTATTGCTTGGCTTTAAATCTTTGGGCGACAATAATGGATTTTCACTATATCTATTTGCAATATCTGTCATATTCCGTTCAGTTCTAGGTTGGGTAAAGTTTTTGAAAAGAGAAGTAGTATATAGAATTCATACTACTTCTCAACTCCAACAAAACTTAACAATCAACTCAATAATTTATGTTTTTGATTTGTTTTAATAACCTGGGTTCTGGGTAATTGTTCCTCCAGACTTATCAATATCCCTTTGTGGTATTGGGAATAAATAATTATAGTCTTGGAAATTTCTCCCCAAATCGGATAATACGGTTTTTGCCGTTCCCCATCTTTTTAAATCATTGAACCTATGGGATTCAAAACCTAGCTCCACTCTTCTTTCAGACATTATCCATCCTAAAATTTCGACTGCATTTGTTGACGCAGGTCTATCTGTTAATGTACCTAGAGGTACTATAGAACCGTCTGCAGTAGCGCTGTTCCTAGCCCTAGTTCTAATTTGGTTTATAATGTCGACCGCTCCTACATAATCCCCTGTTTCATTGAGTGCTTCTGCTTTCCATAGCAGGACATCGGCGTAGCGGATATAGACTTTATTGCCATAATCTATCATATCTGTGGTAGATCCTATTATCTTGAAAGAACGTTTATCGTCAGGATTGGCAGTAGTGGTATATAGCAATCTTGGGTCATTTGCTTCAAAGGCCGCCACAAAATCATCCGTTGGTGCAAAAAATCCCCAACCAATAACAAATCTCAATCCATTAGTATTGTTAGGCGTTTCGTCTGAACGATGATCGTAGGCAAAAATCACTTCATTGTCAGCGAATTCCATTTCGGCGTTAAAACTATCAAAATAATTAGCATTAAGACTGTAATTTCCAAGGGCATCCAATTCCGCAATCGTGCTTAGCACCGAGGACCAATTCTCATTAAATAATGCAACTTTTGCCTGCAATGCAATTATGGCTCCTTTGGAAACTCTCCATGGTTCTGCCGGATCGGGGTACTTGGCGTTGGTTGCCAATGATTTTGCCAGGGCAATATCGGAGTTCACCTGGTTCATAACCTCTTCTTTTGGTGCTCTAATGGCTACGGCCAAGGCTTCCTCAAAAGAATCTGGAGTTGCACTAATTAAAGGTACATCGCCAAAATTATTCACTAAATCAAAATAGTAGTAGGCCCTTAAAAAATGTGCTTCTGACAAAAGTTGATTTTTTCGGGCATCGGTCATGCCTGCCGATTGGACGGTAGCCGCATCGGATAAAAACCCTATTGCCAAATTGGCCCTGTTTATTCCAATATAGTCATAAACCCAAATTCCGTTAAAAGCTTGGTTTTCCGGTGTAAAAGTGTAGTTGCCCACTTCATCCATCCAGGGCTGATCTCCATCCGGATTCCATTTTTTATTCATGTCATTGGATGCGATATCCTGCAATACAATGTCATTTCTAAATACGGTCCCCAAATCCCATCTCCAACCTGGAATAACACCGTTCAGAGTGTTTTTTAAAGGTTGGTATATTGAGCTTACCGAAGCTTCAAGGGTCACCAAAGCCAAGTCATTGTCCACGATGTCCTCCGTTAGTAGCCCAATTGGCTCTTTTTCCAATTCATCCATACAACCCACTGCAAGTGATGATATGAAAAGGACAATTAGTATTCTGTTAAATATATTTTTCATGATTACTATTTTTTTAAATTAAAATTTAACGTTTACACCAAACATGAAGGATGTAGAAAGTGGGTAGGTACCCTTATCTACTAAATCCGATGCTTCGGGATCCAAACCTGTATAATTGGTAGAGGTAAGGAGATTTCTACCGGATATATAAAGTCGTGCGCTGTCAAACCCTTGAACGCCATCTATGGTATAGCCAATTTCAATATTTTTCAAACGGAAATAGGATGCGTCTTCAACAAAAATACTTGAGACCTTGCTACTACCATTATCCTCAAAAGCAACCCTTGGAATACTATTGGTGCTGCCTTCTCCGTCCCAAGCCCCTAAAATAGCCGCGGTGTAATTAAAAGGCCTTGTATCAAAATCTATGATCTTTTTCCCGTCATTATACCTGTCAATACCCTCTACTCCCTGAAAAAGCATGGACATGTCAAATCCTTTGTATTCTCCTGTTAGGAAGATACCATAGGTAAGATCCGGGATAGAGGATCCTATAAATTCGCGATCAAAATCCGGACTTATTTTCCCATCCCCATTAATATCCTTGAACCTAATGTCCCCTGGTTTGGAATTCCCTTCCAAAAATAAATGACTATCTATTTCTGCCTGATTCTGGTAAATCCCTTCCATTCTATATCCGTAATAAGCATCCAAAGGCTGACCAACTACCGTTCTGGATTCGTTATTGACTATATTGGGCACATTTGGATGCAATTTTTCAACATTATTTGTTACTGTTGAAAGGTTAGCGTTGATATTATATTTAAACTCTCGTTCTGAATTTCTAAAATTGACTGAAAATTCAAATCCCTTATTGCTCACCTCACCGGCATTGACTATGGTTGGCTGCAAATCGCCAAGGAAACCAGGTAAGCCTATAGGTAACAATATGTCCGTTGTGCTTTTGTCAAAATATTCCGCTGTAACACCGACTTTGTTATTAAAAAGACCCAAGTCGATTCCAAAGTTGGCCTGAGTGGTAGTTTCCCATTTTAGATCGGGATTACCATAGCGTACTTTTCTAACAATGCCTTCCGTTTGTTCTATTAATTCAGCGTAAGTGTAATTGTCTATATTTTGATTCCCCAGTTGACCCCAACTAGCTCTTAATTTTAAATCGGACAGCCAATCTACTTCGCTTAAAAAATCCTCCCTTGATAGTGTCCAACCTCCAGAAACCGATGGAAAATATCCCCATCGATTATTTTCGGCAAACCTTGATGAGGCATCCGCTCTTAAATTGGCGGTTATCATGTATTTATTGTCATAGGAATATGTAGTAGACCCAAAATAGGAGAACAGAGCAGATTCAGTACCTGCACCTGCGTTATTTTCGTCCAAGCCTTCACCTCCATAGGACAAATATCTAAACTCGTCTATGGAATATGGGAAACGCGCCCTGCTGGCAACGATGTCCGACTCTGTCTGTGTAACATATTCGGTACCGACCATAGCACTGAAGTCGTGTTTTTCACCGAACGACTTATTGTAATTTAAGGTATTACTAAAAGTTAGGGCCAAAGATTCCCCTCTTCTTTCACTTAGATTATTGGGCCTGTTCCTTCTTCCCAATCCTTGATCTATTGCACTTCCACCACCATCATCATCTCCGTAATTCTCATTAAATGTTTTGTCATGAAAAAAGGTAAGGTCTACCCCTACATTGGATCTAAAGGTTAATTCTTTATCCTTTAAAAAAGAATACTGACCATATATGTTGCCGAAAGTTTTGAATATTCTGGTCTGGTCATCTGAAAAATAAGCTTGCGCAATGGGATTTCCGACCATTTCGTACATAGTTCTGTTCAATCCTTGATCATAACCGGTAGCTGTAAAGAAAGGCATATCGGTAAAAGGATCTCTTTCGGAATAGGTTGGATCATTTACATCTTTAAAAACGGGTATTACGGGAGCCCTTAACAGCGCAAATCGTATTAAACTTTCTCCTGTAGAAGGAACTTTGTCCTGGGTTGATGAAGACAATTGAACATTGGTCCCAATCTTTAATCTATCCGTTAGGTCGGCGTTGATATTAGAT
>JBFHGV010000432.1:0-3927 GCA_041582955.1 Arenibacter sp. | reverse complement strand
GATAATATTGGAAAAAATGGGCCCTTTTATAAACTTAAAGTTCCTATTCTGATCCAATACCTCACTGCCCAATATATCGCTGGGCATTAAATCTGGCGTAAACTGTATCCTTTTAAAGCCCAAGCCCAAGGCCGAGGCTATGGTGTTTACCATTAGGGTCTTTGCCAGACCGGGAACCCCAATCAACAATGAATGCCCCCCGGTATAGATAGAAAGAAGTACTTGATCTATTACCTCTTCCTGCCCTATGATTACCTTGGCTATTTCCTGTTTAAGTATTTTGTTCTTCTCTACCAGACTTTTGATGGCCGCTACGTCTGACATGCATTTACTCTTTTAACCAATTATTCGCAAAATCGCAGTCCTTGTTGCCCGAATTGACACTTACATAGGTATCCTTAATATGCTCATCCATCCATTTTTTAATGGCGTTGTATTGCTTTTCCCTTAAGGCCAACTCCTGTATCTTAATATAATCCTTTGCAAAATCGGCTACATGCTCATCGTAGCGATTGGTAATCTTCATTATCTTGTACTTTGGACCACCACCTCTTGGGTCATTCTCCAAAATTGGTTTGGAAATCTCATTATCCTTTATATCCCTTACCTGATTGTATAGGGAAGGCTCCATCTTGGTAAGCTCAAAACGGGAACTATAATCCGATGGATTTCTCAACAACCCACCATCAAACTTGGTCTCCTTTTCATCAGAAAAATTAAGGGCTGCGGCAGCAAAGGTAAATTTACCGTCCAACACCGCCTGCCTAATACTATCCAATTCCTTTCTTGCGTTATCCAGTTCCTTTTGGGAAATCTCCGGAGTAATCAAAATATGTCTTAGATCCAATTCTTGGCCACGTATTTTTTCTACATAAATAATATGGAAACCGAAGCTAGTCTCAAATGGATCCGAAATTTCCCCTTCCCTCAAACTAAATGCCACATCCTTAAACTCTTTAACAAATGGGGTTTCCCTTGTCATGCTATAAAAACCTCCTTTGGACTTGGATCCAGGATCTTGGGAATACAATATAGCCTTCACACTAAAGCTGGCATCGTTTTCTTCCACATCTGCCTTAATAGTATTCAATTTATCTATAACCCTTTGTTTTTCCTCATCGGATGCCTTGGGCTCCTTGACTATTTGTGCTATCTCCAGCTCTGCTCCAAAAACAGGTCTTTCATCTTCTGGGATCTTATTAAAAAACTGCCTAACCTCCTCAGGGGTAATCTCTATTTCCGAAACGATCTTATTCTGCATTTTTTCAGAAAGCATTCTAAGCTTGTTAATCTTGTAAAGCTCCTCCCTGAAACTGGCCTCGTCATCCTTCTTATAATAATCCAGCACTTTTTCCATAGACCCTATTTGGGATACCAATTGTTGTAATTGACGGTCTCCTTGGGCGTTTACCTCATCATCCGAAACCAAGATACTATCCTGTACCGCCTGGTGCGCATATAGACGATCTTCCATTAGTTTTCCCAAAAGTCCACATCTGGTAACATCTGCTGTAGAGGCACCCTGACTTTTAAGATCAATCAACGTTTTTTCAATATCCGATTCAAGAATTACATAATCGCCTACAACAGCCGCTATGCCATCCAACTTAATCTTCTTAAAATTATTGACAGAATCATTTTTGGCTATATTGGATTCCTCTACAGCCACCTCCTTGGGCTCTACTTGGGTATCTGGGGCAGTTTGCGTTTCCTGGGCAGCCATGGCCGCCGTAAACAACAAAATGGAAAGGGACAATCCCGCTTTAATTAACTTCTTCATAAATTTCAAATTCTTTTTCTTTAATTGCTTCATCCATTAACTCTACTTCCAATTTTTTCATATAATCCAACTTCCTTCTGTTCAAAAGAAGTTGTTTAATGGTAGGCTCAATATATGAAAGAGGAGCAATATCATTGATTTCCAAGATATCATTAACCTTGGCCAAATATACCCCTAAAGAGTCCTGTAATTCAAAAAATTGTGATTTTTTTAAGTACTTCTCTTGATTTTCAATGGTTAAGGGAGGAATCTCTTCCATAACCCTGTATACACTTACCCATATAGAATCATTAAAATTAACCTTTTTAAACTGTACGCTAATGGAATCCAGATAGCTTTTATCTTCCTCCTGAAAGTCTTTTAACTTACCAGCTATTAAATCCTTATCCAAATACTGTTTAGGCAATTCCACAAACCTAAGTTGCATAATACGCTCCTTAAGTCTAAAATTCTCCTTTTCGCGCTCGTAAAATTCTTTCAACTGTGTATCACTTATTAAGGTATCATGGGATTGCAGCACCAATGCCTCCTTATAGGCCCCGGTATATAGGTCGGTCCTATAATTGGAGACCAATTCCTCAAACAGTTCCATCTGGTCTTCGGGAAGGTTAATTTTGGCCTTGGAAAGCAATAATTGCTTATACGCCCAAGTGTTGATATAATTATTTACCAAGGAAGCACTATCGGCCTTGGACATATTTGCCAACAATAGAGCCTCCAGATCTTCTTTGTACAAAAAAGACTCCCCAACCCTAGCTATTGGAATTTTATCCCCCTTCTTTTTAAAAAAAGTGTCACAGGAAACAATGGTAAAGAACAGTATTGTACAGGCAAGGTATCCAGTGATATTCACTAGTTTTATTTTACAAAAATCCATGGGGCAAATTTAGCAATTAAGCAGCATTATGCAAGTTCTCAATTTTTATTGGCATTGACATCCATTTTACTATTATATTGCCCCATAACCTATTGCTTTTATTATTAATTTTATCGTATGAAGGAAAGAATGATAAAATTAATCTGGGATTTTAGGGGAGAATCGGCTGCAAATACGGCCAAGCACCATAAGATTCACCTTGAAGAATACATCCTGGCCCAAAAGCTAAAGTGGAACATAAGTGGTAATGTTGCCATAAGCCCAATGCACGCCATAGCATTTCTTGTGGTAAACGAATCAGAGATGATAAGCGTACGTGATGCATTAAAGCCTCACCGGGGAGAAGTCTACGTCCACACAGATCATTCATAATGTTATAAACCAACCCCATGAGCGGAAAAGCCTTTGCATTTATTACCGCATTTACCACATTACTACTCGCTTGTTCCGGCCCCAAAGTATCCCAAGATTACCTGGCAACCGCCCTATCTTCCCAACACCCCAGTATAAGAAAGGTAATGGACAGTGTAGCCCAATATGAACTTCAAGTTAGATACACCCAAATTCACCGGATCAATGACAGCATTATATTCACCGATTACAACTACCAAGTTAACGACAGCAATTACTTTTACCCAGCCAGCACTGTAAAACTCCTTACCGCTGTACTGAGCTTGGAAAAATTAAATGAGCTGGATTCCGTAGATCTATATTCCCGGTTCTATATTGAGGGCGATTCCCTAGAGACCACCTTTGCCCATGAAATTTCCAAGATTTTTGCCGTTAGTGACAATGAGGCCAATAATCGGCTCTTTGAATTCCTGGGACAGGATAGAATAAATCTGCAACTAAAGGATAGGGGTATTGGTCCGGCAAGAATTTCACACCGTCTATCCGCTTTAAATTCAGACGAGGTTACCACCGTGCCCTTGGTAATTTATCTAAATGACAGTACGGTAACTCCCCTAAAACCCAGTACCAACGCCCAAGCAAAACCATTGAACCTAAAGAAAGTAAAAAAAGGCAAGGCCTTCTATGAGGATAAGGAATTGATAAATGAATCCTTTGATTTCAGCCTAAAAAATTACTACCCCATTCACACACAACACCAGGTACTGAAGCGACTAATTTTTCCTGAAGCTTTTCCTAAAGAGAAGCGATTCCAACTTAAAGAAAGTCAACGCCAATTTCTTGTAAACGCTATGTGTACCCTTCCAAAAGAACTTGGGTACGACCCGGTTGATTACTATGATGGCTATTGCAAATTCTT